>JAIQFT010000045.1 GCA_020073185.1 Terriglobia bacterium | reverse complement strand
CCGCATCATGGGCTGGAAGGACATCTGGCAACTGAGAGCAATCCTAGGAAGAGGAGAAACAGAAAAAGCTGCGACTAAGCAGGAGGTCGCGTAACATGATCCCGAGCGCCGCTCTTCAACCTCCAACTAAAAGCGGGACGCTCTCCGTTCCTGAGTACGTTTTGGGGATCGTCCCGAAGAGGAAGGATAAGTCCCTTTTGCGCGGGCAGATCTGGGTAGATGCGAGCACTTTCCGTATCCGCCGAATTGAAGGAGTCCCCGCCAAGAGCCCCTCCTTTTGGCTCAAGAACATTCATATCACTCTGCAATTTGCGCAACTCGGTGGTATGTGGGTACCCGTTACCTTCGACGCTGTCGCGACAGTCCGCATATTGGGGCAGTACACGCTTGCTGGCGTCAATATCCGATCCACCGAGTCCCGACCCACTGCACCGAACTAGCCACCTCCGGATGGTCGCTGGCCTTGATCGGAAATGCCTCGGGGCAGGATCCGGAACGAATGGATGAAGACTCCGTCCGAGGCGTTTTCGATAAAGTAGAGTGGGAGGAAACCGCTGGCGTTTGCGGCGGACGCGGTGAACTATGGGATTTGAATGCCAGTTTGGTGCCGAGGGGAGAGCCGGCAGACCGCCGGCGGCCGGGAAAGGCCGGGTGGAGATCATTGACACCGCCGCAAGCGCCTGCGCGAATGTAGTGTATCGTTCCACCCCGTTTGCCTCCAATTCAGAGCGGAGAGTACCCCCGTTGTTCCTCAGTGCCTCACTGCCTTTTTCTAAACATCAGTTAACACCAAGACGGGCGTCCAGCGGCGCCCGCTAGAGACGCGGTGAACAACAGAAAGGCTCCCCCCGAGGGGGAGCCGTTTTGCGGAGACAACGGTGCTTCAGGCGTGATCGTCATGTACGCATGCGATTAGGCTGCTAACGAGCCGGTTGCAAACGCAGGTCCGCATCGAGTTTGAAGGTCAGTATAGTTTCCGCCGGGACTCTCACTGCCTTGCCTTTGGTTAGGACTACCACTCCGGCACCGCCGGCTGCGCCGACACCCGCACCGATGGCGGCACCTTTCCCGCCGCCCACAATAGCGCCAATGACGGCGCCCACCGCTGCACCGCCGCCAACCATTTCTGCGGTCCGGCGGTTTGCTCCAATACCCTCACCGCCCTTCTGTTTCAAGTCGCTGGCACTGACGACGTAGCGCTGTCCTCCTACTGTCACGGAATCGATGTCCAACATCAGATCGGATCCAGTCGTGCTTCGAATTGCCAATTCAACGTCGGAACCCTTCCGAATTGCAATCGCGCCTGAGCTGTCCACGGCGTCCGCGTACATCACCGCGGAAAAGTTCTGTCCTGACACGCTCTTTGCAGAATCGATGACCTCATTGGTTCGGATTGCAAGCTGCGTGCCGCTTGGAATAGTCGTATATGTCCCGTACGGTGTGTAACTCGTATCCGCGCCGACCGGTGACGACACCTCGAAATCGGCAGCGGGATATGGCGCTGCTGCAAACTTGCGGGAGTGGTAACCCTTGGACCCCACGGTGCGCGAGAGCGGGCTGCGCGGATCAGAGCCAGCGCTCAGCGTGTCGAGCACGTACCTGAAATCATATCGGGGTCGCCAACCGAGGTCGTTCCGGGCTCGTTGGTTGACATACACCCTGTCGATGCCGGGAAACATCTTCCAGCGGCGGCGCGCGTACTCAGCTTCATAGTCCGGAACCCTTCGCTTCAGCGCCAGGGGTGCGTTGGCGCGCAAGTCGAACAGATCGTCCTGCGAAAACGGTGTGGTCGCACTGACAATATAACGGCCGAAGCCGATTATGGGAGCCTTCTCGATAGCGAGCAGATGAGCGCTCACTACGTCTTCCAGATCCACGCGTCGGTAGAGAAATTCGTTCACCTTGATGTTGTCATCGTCGTAGGCCTTGCGCGTCTCTTCGCGGTCATCCTCTTCAGGAAAAAACCGCGAGGTTCTCAAGATGAGGCACGCGAGCCCAAGCTTCCGATGGAATAACTCGCAGAAGTTTTCGGCCGCGGTCTTGGTTACGCCATAGATGTTCCGTGGAACAGGAGTAACATCCTCGGTCACCCAGGCCGCCGGGCTTCCAGGGGGCGGACTGAGCGCGCGCCCGAAGGCACTGGTCGTGCTGGTGAACACAAACGAGCCAACACCGGCAATCGCGGCCTCCTCCAGAAGATTCAGCGTGCCCGTGATGTTGGTGTCAACAAAGCTCTGCCGACTGTGCGTGACGACGTGGGGTTTGTGCAGGGTCGCAGTATGGATTACAGCGCCGACACCTTCCGTGCATCGTTTGACAAATTGCCGGTCAACGATTGACCCAACCTCGTCCGCGAACTCCGAGGGAACAATGTCGATGCCGATGACTTCGCGGTGGGTGTTCCTCAAGGTGCGAACCAACGCTTCGCCCAAATGACCGCTGCTACCTGTAACTAAGATCTTCATGCTCAGTGGTCTTTCCCACGGCCGCTAGCGGAACTTTCTCCCTAGGCTGCAACGTCGGTCGGTGCGGAGAGCGCAGTTTCCGAGTCCACATCCTGCTCTGCAGTCGGTACCCTCGTCTTAGCCACCAGCATGTAGATGGAGGGCACTACGAACAGCGTAAATGATGTTCCGATGATCATGCCGCTCACCAGCATGATGCCGATGCTGTTTCGAGCTCCAGCTCCTGGGCCCCTGGCCAGCACCAGGGGAAAGTGACCGAGCACGGTGGCTGCCGTCGTCATCAGGATTGGCCGCAATCGTGTCCCGGCCGCCTCGATAATCGCAGCCAGCTTGTCGCTCCCTTTCTCCTGCAATTGGTTGGCAAACTCCACAATCAGGATGCCGTTTTTCGACACCAAACCGACCAGCGTGATCAGGCCAACCTCGCTGTAGATGTTGAGCGTCGTCAGGCCCAGGAACGAGAACAGGAGCGCTCCGGAAAGAGCGAGCGGCACCGAGCCTGCAAGAATGATGAGCGGATCGCGGAAGCTCTCGAACTGCGCCGCCAGCACCAGGTAAATCAAGATCGCCGACAACAAGAAAGTGCCGAGAAACTTGCTGCCTTCGACGCGGAGCTGGCGTGACTCGCCCGCGTAGTCAACCGTGAAACCCTGCGGCAGGATTGTCTTGGCCTCGTCTTCCAGCACTCGCAGCGCTCGATCCAGCGGCACTCCTGGCGGGATCACGCCCTGGATGCGCACCGCATTGAGCTGCTGAAACTTCTTCAGCTCGCGCGGCTCGGTTGTGGTTCGCAGGCTGGCAAACGTGGACAGCGGCACGAGCTTGTTCTGCGATCCGGTTATGTAGATTTGCGAGAGTTGTTCGGGCGTCAATCGTTCCGCGCGCTTGACCTGCGGAATGACCTTGTAGCTCCGCCCCTGAATGCTGAAGCGGTTGACGTAGTTCCCGCCGAGGAGCGTGGAAAGATCCTGGCCGGCCTGGCTTAGATCAACCCCCTGGGATCGGAGCTTGTCTCGGTCGAATACGACTTCGGCCTGCGGCTGGTCGAACTTCAGGTCAGAGTCGGCGTAGATAAACAGGCCACTGGCAAAGGCCTTGCCCACAAGTTGCTTGGCGAAGCCGACAAGTTGCTGTGGCTCGGCCGGCGAGGCAATCACGAAATCAACCGGGAAATTTCCGCCACCAGGCAATGAGGGCGGAGTTAGCGGGATCACTCGGATGCCCGCGATCTTCGACAGCGGCCCGGTGGATTCCAGCAACAGTTGTTGCGCCGTCTTTTTTCTTTCGCTCCACGGTTTCGTCACCATGCCGCCGAAGCCGCCCGTCGGCGACGTGATCTGAAAGATGCTTTGACTCTCCGGGAAAGCGCGATAGACGTCGTACAATTGCTTCGTATACAGGTTCGTCTGATCGATCGTCGAGTTCGGCGAAGCCTGGATGACCCCGAAGACTACCCCCTGATCCTCGGCTGGCGCCAGTTCCCGCTGCGAGAACATGTAGAACGGAATCATCAGCAGGACCACGATCGCCCATAGCGTGAGAATCACTGGCTGGTAGCGGAGCGTCCCGGCCAGGTTTCGCGTGTACAACTGGCGCACGCGCTCGAAGTGGCGATTGATCATGCCGGCGAAGCCGCGCTCGCTGGCGCCCGCGCGCAGCAACTTCGATCCCATCATTGGGGAAAGCGTCAGCGCAACGATTCCAGATACGATGACGGCCCCCGCGAGAGTAAACGCGAACTCGCGGAACAGCGCTCCGGTCAGGCCGCCTTGAATCCCGATGGGCGCATACACCGCGGCCAGCGTGATGGTCATCGAGATGATCGGGCCCACTAACTCGCGGGCGGCTTCGAGGGCGGCCCGTGACGGAGGACTACCCAAGTGAATGTGCCGCTCGACGTTCTCCACCATCACGATCGCGTCATCCACCACGAGGCCCACCGAGAGCACGATGGCAAGCAGGGTCAACAGATTAATGGTGAAGCCGGCCGCGAGCATCAGGAACACGGCGCCAATCAATGAAATCGGGATGGCGACGACCGGGATGAGCACGGAACGGAACGACCCCAGGAAGAGAAAAATCACCACAATGACAATCACCAGGGTCTCGGTGAGCGTCCGGAGCACCTCGTTGATGGCGTCCTGGATATACGCGGTCGAGTCGTACGGGATGCCAACCTTCATCCCCGTAGGTAACTGCGCCTGAATGCCGGGAATCGCCTCTCGCACGTGCTTGATCACTTCCAGCGAGTTGGCGGTCGGAAGCACCCAAACTCCCATGAAGGTCGCCGTCTCCCCGTTGAAGCGCACTTCCTGATCGTAATTCTCCGCGCCGAGTACAACGTCCGCGATCTCTCCCAAGCGAACGATGACTCCCTTGTCCTGCTTCACGACTAGTTGGCGGAATTCGTCCGGCGTGCTCAGGTTGGTGTTGGCAACCAGGTTCACCGAAACCATCGAGCCCTTGGTGCTGCCGAGTGCGGAGAGGTAGTTGTTCCGCGCCAACGCGTCGTGGACTGCGGACGGCGCAATGCCGAGTGCCGCCATTCTGTCGGGCTTCAGCCAAATCCGCATCGCGAAAGTACGGTCGCCGAGGATATCGGCGCGCTGCACTCCGCTGACGGCACTCAGCTTGGGTTGTACGACGCGCGTCAGATAGTCGGTAATCTGGTTCTGATCGAGCTCGGCCGACGAGAAGTCTAAATACATCGCAGCAAACTGATTGTCCGCCGTTTGCAGATCGATTACCGGCGCCTCGGCCTCAGGCGGCAGATCGTTGCGTACCTGGGCTACCTTGGCCTGAATCTGCGTGAGCGCCGCGTTGGTGTCGTAGTTGAGCTTCAGGTGCACGGTGATCGTGCTGAGGCCCTGAGCGCTCGAAGATTCCATGTAGTCGATGCCGTCGGCACTGGCAATCACGCGCTCCAGCGGGGTGGTGATGAATCCGCGTACCAAGTCCGCGTTGGCCCCCACATACGTCGTCGAGACTTGGACCACCGCGATGTCGCTGCGCGGGTACTGACGCACGCTCAGCGAGCGGATCGCCTGCAGGCCGGCGATCAGGATAACCAGGTTGACGACGATCGCCAGGACCGGCCGCTTGATGAACAGGTCCGTGAACTTCATTTAGCTGTCCTCGGGCTTGGGAGCCGGATTGTTTCCGGGCTGGACTTTGTTGTTGACTTGGACGGCGGCGCCGTTGCGCAGCTTGAACACGCCCGAGGTCACAACTTCATCGCCAGGGTTCACGCCCGAAACGACCGCCACCTGGTCGCCGCGCGACCCTTCCAGTTTGACGAACTGTTGGCGCACGCCGCGGTAGGTTTTGCCGTTCTGATCCTTGAGATCCGTGATGATAAAGACCGAGTCGCCATACGGGGCGTAACTGATCGCGGATGCCGGCAGTGTAATCACCGTGCGGCTTGCTCCCAGGCCCACATCCACCTGAACGAACATGCCGGGGCGCAATTTTCCTTCCGGATTGGAGAGCGTCGCTTGCACTTGAACATTTCGGGTCGTTTCGTCCACCACCGAATCGAGAGCCGTGACGCGGCCCGTGAACACGTGGCCCGCGAGATCTTCCGAGACGACGCGCAAGTTGCCGCCGACTCTCACTTGTCCGGCTGCCTGCTGGGGTACGCCGAAGTCCACATAAATCGGGTTGAAGGACTGCAGCGGCACCACCGCGCTGCCGGCTGCAAGGTACTGCCCGAGGTTGACTTTGCGGATGCCCAGGATTCCGGTAAAGGGGGCGCGGATGGTTTTTCGCTCAATCGTGGCACGGACCTCCGCCACATTTGCTTCGGTGGCCTTTTGCTGAGCCGTCGCCTGGTCGTACTCCATCCGAGAGATCACGCCCGCATTCACCAATTGCTGCATCCGGCCATAGTTCACACGCGCCAAGTCGCGCTGTGCCTCCAGCGAAGCCAGTTGGGCTCGCTCTTGCCGGGTATCGAGCTCGACCAGCACGTCTCCTGCGCGGACCGGCTGCCCCGAGTCAAACAAGATTCGCTCGACGACGCCGGGAAGGTCCGCACTGACCGTGACCCCGCGCACGGCCTCCATGGTGCCGATCACGCCCATTGTTGCCGGCCACTGCTGGCGTCCCGCGACAATGCTCGTGACCGCTTCCGGAGGCGGCTGAAACGCGGCGGCATGCGCCGCCGACCCAACTTGCTTGAATTTTACGAAAGCCAAGGTCGCGAGCAGTAACGCCGTCACACCCAACATCAGGATCATTCTTTTCGCCATGAGTTCTCCCTGCTCAGAAGAAAAGTGTTTGCAGTCCATGAGGCAGTGCTGGCAATCAGCACCGATGCTTCATTCGCGACAACGAGCGACGGAGTGGCGTTTCTTGTGGAACGGGAATAGATGCTCTGTCTCCTCGCCCCAGGCCCTACAGGCCAATGATCAAGTTTGATTCGCGACTTACTGGGAAGGATTCGGGGCAATTTACTTGGTGCCGTCGTTTCTCACTGCCAGCACTCGTCCCCAAACAGTCAAAGAAAAAAAATGGCCGCCGTTCGTGCGTACCGTTCAATCCGGTCATCCAAGTATTTATGGGCCAACCCACAGGAGGATTTATGGAAGCGCGTTTCAGCTATGCCAAAGCTGCCCCCGGAGCAGTCAAAGCCATGCTCGGTTTGGGACAGTATCTTCACGAATGCGGACTGGAAGAGCGCTTGCTTAATCTGATCTACGTGCGCGCGTCGCAGATCAACGGCTGCGCCTACTGTCTGGACATGCATTGGAAGGACTCGCGAACGATCGGAGAAAACGAACAGCGGTTGTATTCGCTGGACGCTTGGCGCGAATGTCCGTTCTACAGCGATCGTGAACGCGCCGCTCTGACATGGACGGAGGCCGTTACGCTGATCGCCAACGGCCACGTGCCAGATGAGGTTTATGAAGCAGTGCGTCCGCACTTCAGCGAGAAGGAATTGTCGGACCTGACGCTCGCCGTCGCTACCATCAATGCCTGGAACCGTCTGAGCATTTCATCCCGCACCGTTCCGGGCGATTATCAACCGGCCAAGCCGTACCGTGTCGAGAAGCGCGCGTAGCTGACGGCAAAAGATCCTGGCTCGGGCCCATGAACCAGCGCAACCGCTTGCCCGCTCAGGCACGGCGAAACCCGCTCCACCAGTGAGTGGTTGCGCCTATGCCACTCTCTGCATCGACGTTTCGTCTTCCACGTTCACGCAGGTCTTGGACGGGTCAATCTTGCGCATCAGGCCGCACAGAACTTTGCCCGGCCCGACCTCGATAAACTTCGAAATGCCACGTTCGATCAGCACGCGCATGCAGCGCTCCCACTGAACCGCGCCGGACACCTGGCGGATGAGCGCGTCGCGCGCCTTCTCCGGATCGGATACAACTTCGGCGTCAATGTTGGTGACGACCGGCACGCTCATATGCAGGAACTTCAATGTCTTCAGGTCAGGCGCCAGGCGGTCTTGCGCTGGTTGCATGAGCGCGGAATGAAAGGGCGCGCTCACCGGCAGCATGATGGCCTTCTTCGCTCCCCGTCGCTTCGCCAGTTCCGCCGCGCGCTCGACCGCGTCCTTACTTCCTGAGATGACGATTTGGTCCGGCGAGTTGATGTTAGCCGGCTGACATACCTTACCTTGCGCCGATTCGTCGCAAATCTGCTGCACCTGATCGATCGACATTCCGATCACCGCGGCCATTGCCCCTTCGCCCACCGGCACCGCTTCCTGCATGTACCGCCCGCGATGGTGTACCGTCCGGACCGCATCTTCGAATTCCAGCGTTCCGGCGGCAACATGTGCCGAGTATTCGCCCAAACTGTGGCCCGCCGCGATCGCCGGCGCGACTCCGTTCTCCCGCAGAACTCGCAAAGCGGCGACCGACACCGTGAGAATCGCCGGCTGCGTGATCTCCGTCAGGCGGAGTTTTTCTTCCGGACCCTCCCAGCAGAGTTGGGAGAGCTTGAAGCCAAGCGCCGCGTCGGCCTCCTCGAATGTCTGCTGCGCGACCGGGTAGGTGTCGGCCAACTTGCGGCCCATGCCCACCGTCTGCGAACCCTGGCCGGGGAAGATGAAGGCGACTTCTTCAGGTGAAGGCATAAGTGACGTCAAACTCTCGATCTGGATTCCCCCACATTGGGATTCCGAGGGGGTGTTATTCTATACCGATTGGCGTCGTTTCGGAGCTTTTTTGTCCTGGCCGGCACTGAAGAGGGCGATCCGGATCGCAGAGAGCGTCGCGCACATCCCTCGAAGCTGTTCTCGACGTACCGCTGGGAGAATTTGGGAAGGACCTTTGGCGTTCAGTGCTCACGAGAGATATCAATGCCGCGGGCGATCCGGGCGAGCCCCTGCTTCGCGTTGCTCGGGGCTCGGCGGGAGCTGTTGTTAGAAGGCCAAAATATTTTTGAACAAACCGTCGGATTTTGTTTACCATTACCGCCACCTTGGGGTGAGTGTTGCTTGGCTTGGCCGGCGATTTGGCTGCCGCCTGTGAGATGGCATCATGGGTCGCGAGCTTTGGCCGCCCGTTCAGCAGTAGACGAAACTGCCAACTATTATTTATAAGCTGTTTACAAGCCTGGGGCCCCCTCTACCCCTTTACGGACTGATTGCATCAACGTACTGGCCGCAACCGGCAGCGAACGATCAACGGGAGGATTGCACATGAGCTCCACGAAGTTGGCGACTTTGCAGGAGCCCTTGACCCAGGAGGAATTGGGCAAACTGGACGCCTACTGGCGTGCCGCGAATTATCTGTCCGTCGGGCAAATTTACCTGTACGACAATCCACTGCTTCGACAGCCGTTGAAGCTGGAACACGTCAAGCCGCGGCTGCTCGGACACTGGGGCACCACGCCGGGCTTGAATCTCGTCTATGTTCATTTCAACCGGGTGATCAAAAAGTACGATCTCAACGTCCTGTACATCGCTGGTCCTGGACACGGCGGTCCGGGCATCGTCGCCAACGTATACCTGGAGGGCACGTACAGCGAGGTTTATGCCAACATTCCCCAGAATGAAGCCGGTCTGAAGAAGCTTTTCCGGCAGTTTTCCTTTCCCGGTGGCATTCCCAGCCACGTGGCGCCGGAAACCCCCGGCTCGATTCACGAAGGCGGGGAATTGGGATACTCGATTGGGCACGCGTACGGGGCGGCGTTCGACAATCCCGATCTGCTGGTCTGTTGCGTGATTGGCGATGGTGAAGCGGAAACCGGTCCTCTGGCCGCAAGTTGGCACTCCAACAAGTTCCTGAATCCGGTTCGCGACGGGGCCGTGCTCCCCATTCTTCATCTCAATGGCTACAAGATTGCCAATCCTACGGTACTGGGCCGGTTGAGTGACGACGAATTGAGACACCTGTTCACCGGCTATGGGTATCGCCCGTATTTCGTGGAAGGTCACGAGCCCGAACTGGTCCACCAACGCATGGCCGCCACCCTGGACACCATCGTCGAGGAAATTCAGCACATTCAGAAGACTGCTGGTGAAGGCGGCTCCACCGGTGTCCCGGTATGGCCGATGTTGATCCTGCGCACTCCCAAGGGGTGGACGGGGCCCAAGGTGGTTGACGGAAAGACGGTCGAAGGCTCATGGCGCTCGCACCAGGTGCCCTTGTCCGAGCCCGGCTCCAAGCCGGAGCACCTGAAAATGCTTGAAGAGTGGCTGAAGAGCTACCGGCCGGAGGAACTGTTCGATGAAAGTGGCCGGCTGCTGCCGGAACTGGAAGCTCTCGCGCCAAAAGGGGAGCGGCGCATGGGCGCCAATCCGCACGCCAACGGCGGACGATTGCTGCGCGACCTCGCGATGCCCGATTTCCGCGAATACGGCGTCAAGGTCACCGCTCCCGGTACCACATCCGCCGAAGGCACCCGAGTCCTGGCGAAGTTCCTCCGCGATGTCATGAAGTTGAACATTAAAGCGCGGAACTTCCGCGTATTTGGACCGGATGAGACCGACTCTAACCGGCTTGGCGCCTTGTATGAAGTCACCGACAAGGTGTTCATGGAGCCGATCCTGCCCGGTGACGAACACCTCTCTTCCTTCGGACGGGTGATGGAAGTGCTGAGCGAGCATATTTGCCAGGGATGGCTGGAAGGCTATCTGCTCACCGGACGCCACGGCTTGTTCTCCTGTTACGAAGCCTTCATTCACATCGTTGATTCCATGTTCAACCAGCACGCCAAGTGGCTGAAGACGACGCGGCACATCCCGTGGCGTCAGCCCATCGCCTCTTTGAACTATCTGCTGACTTCCCACGTCTGGAGGCAGGATCACAACGGCTTCAGCCACCAGGACCCCGGCTTCATCGATCACGTGGTCAACAAGAAGGCCGACATCGTGCGCGTGTACCTCCCGCCGGACGCGAACACTCTGCTTTCCGTAATGAATCACTGCCTGCACAGCCGGCACTTTGTGAATGTGATCGTCGCCGGCAAGCAGCCGGCGCTGCAGTGGCTGGATATGGACCGAGCCATTCAACACTGCACCGACGGCATCGGCATCTGGGAGTGGGCCAGCACCGACCAGGGAGTGGAGCCCGATGTAGTCATGGCGTGCGCCGGCGACGTCCCCACTCTGGAAACGCTGGCCGCAGTGGACCTGCTCCGGCAGTATTTTCCCGATATCCGAATCCGCGTGGTGAACGTGGTCGACCTGATGACACTGCAACCTTCGGCGGAGCATCCCCACGGACTCAGCGATCGTGATTTCGACTCCATTTTCACCCCGGACAAACCGATCATTTTTGCCTACCACGGCTATCCCTGGCTGATCCACCGCCTCACCTACCGGCGGTCCAATCAAGGCAATCTGCACGTCCGGGGCTACAAGGAGGAGGGCACGACCACAACGCCCTTCGACATGGCCGTGTGCAACGACGTTGACCGCTTCCACCTGGCCGAGGACGTCGTCGATCGCGTGCCCAGGCTGCGCGCTATCGGCGCACATTTCAAGCAGTTCGCGCGCAACTCGCTGGTGCAGCACAAACAGTACATTTGCGTGCACGGAGACGACATGCCGGAGATCCGCGACTGGAAATGGCCGTATGGGTCTCCTGAGGCTCCACGGTCCAAGTCCGCAGCCACATCTTAAAAGCGAGGTTCCCTTGAGTAGCGCAACTGCCACGGCGGCGATGGAACAGGAGTGGACTCGCGAAGCCATTCGTGAGGTCTATCGTCTGCCCTTTCCCGAGCTGTTGTTCAGGGCCCAGACGGTTCATCGGGCGCATCACGACCCCTGCGCGGTGCAGGTCTGCCGACTCTTGTCCATCAAGACCGGAGGCTGTCCCGAAGACTGCGCCTATTGTCCGCAGAGCGCTCACTACCGCACCGGCGTGGAGCGGCAAGCATTGCTCAGCATCGAAGAGATACTGCTCGCCGCCAGCCAGGCCAAGGCGGAGGGCGCCACCCGATTCTGCATGGGAGCGGCCTGGCGGGAATTGCCCGCAGGCCAGGAGTTCGATTCCGTCCTGGCAACCGTGCGCGCGGTGGCCCGCCTGGGTATGGAAGTCTGTTGCACCATGGGCATGCTGACCGAGGATCAGGCGCGGCAACTCAAGCAAGCCGGCCTCACCGCATACAACCACAACTTGGACACCTCTCCCGAGTTCTATGGCGAGATCATCACCACCAGGACGTATGCCGAGCGGCTGCAGACCATCAACGCGGTTCGGCAGGCGGGCATTACCGTGTGTTGTGGCGGAATCTTGGGAATGGGAGAGTCGGAAGAAGACCGGATCGGATTGCTGAAACAATTGTCGAACCTCCGTCCCCATCCGGAGAGCGTGCCCATCAACATGCTGGTGCGGGCCGCCGGAACGCCGCTCGCGCAACAGGAGAGTCTGGATCCGCTGCTCATGATGCGCACCATCGCGACGGCAAGGATTCTCATGCCGGCATCCATGATCCGGCTTGCGGCGGGACGCACAAGTATGTCGCGCGAGGCGGTGGCGCTGTGCTTCCTCGCCGGGGCCAATTCCATATTCTTTGGCGACAAATTGCTCACTACGCCCAACCCGGCTCCCAGCGCCGATGCGCAGTTGCTGGAGGACTTAGGGATGAAGGCGATGACTCGTGGCCACGCCTAAGGCATCCTCGTTGCTGGCCCGCATGAAGGGAAAGTTGTGCGACCTTGAAGCCGACGCACAACTGCGCACCCTGGAAATCAACGCGGGCATCAATCTCTGCTCGAATGATTACCTTGGTCTGTCGCTGGACCCGCGGCTGAAGTCCGCCGTTCTGGACGGGGTCAGCCGCACGGCGCAGATGGGCGCTACCGGGTCGCGCCTGTTATCCGGCAATTCGCGCGAATGGCAGGACCTCGAACAAGAGTTTGCGGCCTTTGCCGGAACCAGCGATGCGCTCTATTTCGGCTCGGGATATGCCGCCAACATCGGATTGTTGGGTTCCGTGCTCGGGCCTCAAGATGTGGTGCTTTCCGACAGCCTCAATCATGCCAGCATTATCGACGGCATACGCTTGTCGGGGGCGCGCAAGTTCATTTACCCCCATCGAGACCTGAACGCGTTGGAGCAGGGTCTCTCACAACTCGCCAAGGAAGACGGTTGCCGAATCATCGTCACGGAAAGCGTTTTCAGCATGGATGGCGACCGCGCTCCGATTGCCGACCTGGTGAGCCTGGCGCGAAACTACGGCGCGGAACTCATTGTCGACGAGGCGCACGCCACGGGTGTTCTCGGGCCGCACGGCCGTGGACTGGTGGCGGACGCGGGCTTGGTGGACCAAGTTCTGGCGATCGTCCACACCTGCGGAAAAGCGCTGGCCAGCGTGGGTGCATTTGTCTGTTCGAGCTCGACCCTTAAGCAGTTGCTGATTAACCGGGCACGAACCTTCATCTTCAGCACCGCCATGCCTCCCTATGTCGCGCATCAGATTCGGGCTGCCTTGCGGATCACGACGGAATCCGAACCAGAGAGAGTCCACCTCGATTCGCTGGCGACGCAACTGCGCAGCTCGCTGCAAGCTTCCGGATTCAACACCGGCGCCAGCACGTCGCAAATCGTGCCTGTCTTGCTTGGCGACAACGAAACGGCACTGCACTTTGCCGCGGAACTCCGCAAGAGTGAGTTTGCCGTCCGGGCGATTCGGCCTCCTACGGTGAGTCCCGGCACATCGCGGCTGCGCGTATCGCTGACCAGCACACTTACCGCCGAACAGATGGACCGGTTCATGGCGGCCATCGTCGCCGCCAAAGAAGCGCTTGGGTCGGTCATACATGCCTAAGCAGTTCTTCATTACCGGGACAGACACCGGTGTCGGCAAGACGGTGGTCTCGGCGCTTCTCTGCGCGGTCACCTCGGCGTTGTACTGGAAACCGATTCAAACCGGCGCGAGCGAAGAAACCGACCGCTGCGCGGTGATGCGTTATGCTGAGGTCCCTCCGGAACGGACGGTGCCGGAAGCTTATTGCTTCGACCCGCCCGTATCTCCGCACCTGGCTGCGGCCTGGGCCGGGGTGCGCATTGACCTGGACCGTTTGCGCCTGCGGAGCGAGTGGGCAGGGAAGGAGCTTGTCGTCGAAGGCGCGGGCGGCGTGCTGGTGCCACTCAACGAGGAGCAGTTCATGGCCGACCTGATGCGCGAGCTAGGATTACCGGTGCTGCTGGCCTGCCGGAGCGGACTGGGGACGATCAACCATACCCTGCTGTCTCTGGCGGCGTTGCGAGAACGCGGCGTGAAGGTTCACGGAGTCGTCATGGTTGGCCCGGAGAATGGCGACAACCGCAACGCCATCGAAAAGTACGGAGGCGTTCCAGTGCTGGGCACGATCCCGTTGCTGCCGCGCGTCGAACGCAGGCAGCTCATTCAAGCTTTTCAGGACCATTTCGATCCCGGAGTTCTCGACCGCCAATGACGGCGCCCTTGCACATCTGGCATCCGTTCACCTCGCCGGCGGATGGGCCGCCGCTTCGCATTGCCAGTGCCGAAGGGGCGTATCTCTACACCACGGATGGCCGCAGGCTCATCGACGCGATCTCTTCCTGGTGGGTCAACCTGCATGGCCATTGTCACCCGCGCATCGCAGCCGCTGTCGCCGAACAAGCGAAGCGCTTGGATCACGTGCTGCTCGCAGGCCTGACCCACGAGGGCATTGAACACCTGACGGCCCGCCTGCGACGTTTCTTGCCCGACGCGCTCAGCCACGTCTTCTATTCCGACGACGGCTCCACTGCGGTCGAGGTCGCGCTCAAGATCGCGGTGCAGTATTGGCGCAACCGGGCACAACCGGAGAAGACGGGCATTGTCGCGCTCGAGGGCGCCTACCACGGGGACACCGTCGGCGCCATGTCCGTCAGTGCGGACTCCGGTTTCACCGACGCTTTTTCCGCGCTGCGCTTTCCCGTTCGCCGCGTTCCTGCTGCGTATTGCTATCGCTGCCCGGTGGGAAAGCGGCGTGAGACATGCGACATCGATTGCCTTCAAGCGATGGAGCAATTGTTGAGCGCGAAACACGCCGAGCTTGCCGCGGTGATCGTCGAACCATTGCTGCAGGGCGCGGGGGGAATGATCGTCCATCCCATCGAGTTCCTGGTGCGCATTCGCGAACTATGCTCCCGCTACAACGTGCTGCTGATCGCCGACGAAGTGCTGACCGGATTCGGTCGCTGCGGGCGAATGTTTGCCTGTGAGCTGGCCGGAGTCGTGCCTGACCTGATGTGCCTTTCCAAGGGGCTCACCGGCGGATTCTTGCCGATGGGGGCGACCGTATGCGCCGACTTTGTGCAGGGCGAATTCATCGGCGATCAGCGCCGCGCGTTTTTCCATGGTCATTCCTATACGGGCAATCCCATCGCTAGCGCAGCCGCCATCGCCAGCTTGGATATTTTCGAGACGGAGCCGGTGTGGGAGCGCATCGCGGCGATCTCGGCGGCACATCGCGAGCGGCTTGAGATCCTGCGGCGGCACTCGTTAGTTGCCGATAAGCGCGGGATAGGAACCGTGGCGGCCATTGAACTCCGTGCTGAAGATCATGGGTATTTTTCCAACCTGCGCCCGTTTCTTTACGAGTTCTTCCTCAGCCGGGGCGTACTGCTCCGGCCCTTGGGCAACGTGGTATATGTCCTTCCTCCGTACGTTATCTCGATGGAAGACCTGCGCGCCGTCTACGACGCGATCGGAGAGGCGCTCGATGCGCTCAGTGAAAAGATGGCGGATCGGCGACCGTCTGTAGGCCAAAATTGCCATTGACAGTACAGCCGGGGTGGTACTAGGCTCTTGCCACTTGAAGACAGCTTTTGCCGTGCTATTTTCCTAAGGCAGAGCTGTAGGGGTGATATGGCCACAGCCGTAGCAAAAATCAAGGCACTCGACGATGCCGCTCACGATACGCGACGTGGTGGGGACGTCCGCGTCCTGCTCTCGCCGAAGACGGTAGGTTCAACTTCCGGTTTCATGGGTGTGGCGACAATCGCACCGGGAGATCGGATTACCGAACACTATCACCCGTACTCGGAGGAGTTCATCTACGTTGTCCAAGGCAACCTGATCGCTCGCCTCGACGGCGTTAGAAACGAACTCAAACAGGGCCAGGCTTTGCTTATCCCTATCAATGTGAAACACCGGCTGATGAATGAGGGTAGCGAGGAAGTATTTATCGTTTTCCACCTCGGACCCTTGGCTCCCAAGCCGGACATGGGCCACGTCGACACAGAATAGAAGTCAGTTTTCGTAGCACTTCACGGAATTCTGGCTCGAAATCCTTTTGCCGACCGCGAAGGGATAGCTGTTTCTTCTCCAGCATAAGCTGAGGTGATTGGAAGATGGCCACCCGAAGAGCAGCCGTTACTGGTATTGGCATAGTGGCACCCGGCGGCACAAGCAGGAACGCCTTCTGGGACACGATTACCGCTGGCCGGACGGCCACGCGGCGGCTCACGCTATTTGACGCAACCGGGTTTCGCTCCCAGATCGCGGCGGAATGCGACTTCAATCCGGCGCTCGCGGGACTGGATGAATCAGAAGCCAAGCGGATGGATCGCTCCATTCAGTTCGCGGTGGCTGCGGCTAACGAGGCGATGAAGGACAGCGGCCTCGCGTTGGACGCAGTGGATCACGACCGCATGGGGGTCACCATGGGGTCGGCGGTTGGGGCGACCATCAACCTGGAGCTAGGCTACGTGGCTGTAAGCGACTCCGGCAAACAATGGCTGGTGGACGCTAAGCGCGCCTGGCCGTTTCTGTATGAAGCCCTGATTCCGAGCAGCCTGGTTTCTGAACTGGCCTCGCGCTTTCACGCCCACGGCCCGGCGACGGTGGTTTCCACGGGATGCACCTCTGGTATTGATGCCATCGGTTACGGCTTCTACCTGGTTCAGGACGGGGAAGCGGATATTGTCATCGCCGGCGCCGCGGAGGCGCCTGTATCTCCCATCGCCATCGGATGTTTCGAGCCGATCAAGGCCACCTCGACCCGCAATGACGACGCGGCGCACGCCTCGCGGCCCTTTGACCTGAAACGCGATGGCTTTGTCATGGGCGAAGGCAGTGCGGTGCTCATCCTGGAAGAGATGAATCACGCGCTGGCGCGGGGCGCGCACATTTACTGCGAAGTGGGCGGCTATTCCAGCCGTGGCAACGCCTATCACATGACCGGCCTGCGTCCGGATGGGGTCGAGATGGCCGAAGCCATTGTGGATGCCATGCACCAGGCCGGAATCAAGCCTTCGGACATCGGCTATATCAACGCGCATGGATCGGGAACCAAGCAAAACGACCGTCACGAGACGGCTGCCTTCAAGCGCTCGCTGGGACAACAGGCGTATCACATTCCGATCAGTTCCATTAAGTCCATGATTGGCCATTCGCTCGGCGCCATCGGTGCCCTGGAAATGGCTACCTGTGCCTTGGTTATCGAGCACGGCGTCATTCCGCCAACCGCAAACTACGAGATTCCCGATCCCGAATGCGACTTGGACTACACGCCGAACGTGGCGCGGCACAAGAAAGTTGATGCCGTGCTCTCAACTGGAAGCGGGTTCGGCGGATTCCAGTCCGCCATGATTTTCACACGCCCTTCGGAGGCGCGAGCATGAGCCGACGCGCGGTCATTACCGGAATTGGAGTGGTGGCGCCCAGCGGCATCGGCACTGAGGCCTACTGGACGGCTACGCGACAGGGTAAGACTGGTATCCGGCGGATTACCCATTTCGACCCTTCTCCGTACACGACTCAGCTTGCCGGTGAGGTGAATGGCTTTAAAGCTGAGGATCACATTGACGGGCGCCTCATCGCGCAGACTGATCGCTGGACTTGGTTGGCGCTGGCGGCCACCGACATGGCTCTCCGCGATGCCGACTTCGATCCCAAGAAGGCGCAGCCCTACCAGATGAGCGTCATTACCGCGAGTTCTTCGGGCGGCAATGAGTTTGGCCAGCGCGAAATTGGAAATCTCTGGGGAAAGGGCGTTCTTTACGTTGGAGCCTACCAGTCGATCGCATGGTTCTACGCCGCCACCACCGGACAGATCGCGATCAAGTGGGGGATGAAGGGTCCATGCGGCGTCGTCCTTTCCGAAGGTGCCGGTGGCGTGGAAGCCCTGGCCCACTCCTGGAGAAACATTCGCCGCGGGGTCGACCTGGTGGTCAGCGGCGGGACCGAGGCGCCGCTTTGTCCCTATGCGTTGGTTTGCCAGATGCAGAACGGCCTGCTGAGCAAGCAGAAGGATCCTGCCCTCGCCTACCGGCCTTTTGACGAAAACGCCAACGGCTATGTGCCGGGCGAAGGCGGCGCCATTCTCATCGTCGAGGAACTCGAGCATGCCAAGAAGAGGGGAGCTCCGCATATCTACGGCGAGATCCTGGGATACTGCACCACCCAGGACGGATATCACTACGCCAAGCCCGCTCCCGACGGCCGGCAGTATGCGCGGGCCATGCGGGAAGCGATTGCGCGCGCCGGAATCACTCCCAACGACGTGGACGTCATCTTCGCGGATGCCGCCGGCGACTTGAAGGGCGATGCATTGGAGGCCGAGGCCATTCGGCAAGTGTTCGGCTCCCGAGCTTCGCAAGTTCCCATCGCCGCTCCCAAGTCAATGGTCGGACGTCTGTATGCGGGCGGGGCGCCGCTCGACGTTGCCGCCGCTCTGCTCAGCATGAGGGACGACGTAGTTCCCCCGATTGTGAACCTGGGAAAGCCGGCAAAGGGCTGCGAACTGAGCTTTACCAGGGAGAAAGAACGAAAGATGCCGGTACGAACGGTACTGGTCAACAGCCGCGGGTACGGTGGTTTCAACGGTTCGCTGGTGCTGCGGAAGTACGCTGCGTGACGCCGCACCCCCGCGAGGGGTTATGCCTCTGGATATGAGACGAATACCGTTGTTCGAAGGCTTGGAGCCGGAGATCCAGGAGCAGGTCCAGACTCTGCTTCAGCCGCGGCAGTTTGCGACTGGTGAACCGATTTGCCGCCGCGGTGATCCTGCATCGAGCTTGTTCGTCATTGAGCAGGGGGTGGCGCACGTAGTGGTAGAGCGGCCCGAAGGGCGGAGGATTATTGCACGACTGCGGCGGAACGATGTTGTGGGGGAGATGTCACTGATTAGCGGAGAACCGCACTCTGCCACCGTGGAAGCGATCCTGCCTACGACGGTGTTGGAATTGAGCCGGGAGAGGTTCGCGACAATGCTCGCCGCACATCCACCCTTATTCGCCAATCTGGCTCGCATTGCGGTGCAGCGACTCGCCCGAACCGATGTGCAGTTTGCCACCTGGCACCGGCGCGGCGAAGTGGTCGCCCTGGTCGCCGACATGAGCGCGACTTGGCAAGTGGCCAAGGTGATTGAGGCGGCGCAGTCTGCCACACCGCGTGCCAGCACCTGTGTCGATCTCACGGGGAAGCTGCCATCGAGCTTGCGATTGCAGCGGGACCACTGTGTAGAAGAGGTGCTCGGCCGCCTGGATAATCTCCTCGCTTCGCACGCCTTTGTCTTCATTGTTGCCAGTAGCGGTCAGGCCAACCTATCGGCGCTGGTCGAACAGGCAGACCGGGTGATTGTGCTGGGCACGGAGCCGGCTTGTCTCAACTCGGCTCAGCTCTGCCGTACCGCTGAAGTAGTGCTTCTGCAGCGTAACCGCTCGTTGACGACTCGTTCTCTCGGCGGCCTCAAGGTGATCCGGACTATCGATCCCGAGTCTCCCGACAGGGATATCGCATGGTTGGGAAGGCACCTGTCCCGAACCAAGCTGGGATTAGCGCTGGGGGCGGGTGGAGCCAAGGGATACGCGCACGCCGCCGCGCTGCATGTACTGGAAGCCGCCGGTTATGCGATCGACTACGTTGCGGGCAGCAGCATCGGCGCGATTGTGGGTTCGTGGCTGGCTCTGGGGAAAGACGCAGCAGGGGTTGAAGCGGCCATGAGGCGTGCGTTTTCCCCGGAGACTGTCGCGGCGATGTTCAAGCTGTCGTTTGGCGGCATGGCAAGCAGCACCGATGAAGTGAAGCGCCTGTGGCACGAAACTACCGATGGGCTTGCCTTCTCCGATGTTGTCATCCCACTCGTCGTTATGGCTGTCGACCTGAAGTTGAAGCAGCCGGCCCCGATCACGGAAGGTCCGCTATGGGAGGCCTTGATGGCGGCCAGCGCGGTACCCGGATTGTATCCCCCATACCAGCTCGGCTCGCAAAGGTTGGTGGATGCAATCGCGCTGGTGCCCGTGCCGACCGAAGCGGTTCGGGCAGCGGGTGCCGATCTCGTCATATCGGTGAACCTCATCAGCCGGGACACCCTGCCGGTCTGGCCGGCGGGCACTCCCGTGGCCGCGGTTTCCGAGAGTCGCGGCTCGCGCGTGCTGGATACGCTGCTGGAGGTCATGGAAATGATGCAGCTTGACGGTAGTACTCGCCATGCAGCCTTGGCCGACGTAGTGGTGACCCCCCGCTTTGGTCCGGGAACCTGGCGGGATTTCCAACTGGCTGACCTGTTCCTTGCCGCAGGGCGGGCTGCCATGGAAGAGCAGATTCCGGCGTTGCGGACCTTGGCCAATCCGCAATCCCTTGGACTCACATATTCCGGAGGACTGTATGCCAGCACAAGTGTTCACGTTTGAAGATCTCAAAGACATACTCGTCAAGCGCGTCCGGTTGCCCGAAGCCCAGATCAAGAGTGATCTGACAGCATCTTTCGAAGACATGGGGCTGGATTCGCTGGCCTTGGTCGAAGTTCAGCTCGAAGTCCAACAGCGCTACGGATTCGTGATCCCGGACGAGGACGTGGCCAACCTGCACACCGTTGGACAGGCTATTGATTACACCAACCGTCGCTTGCAGCAAGCGGGGTAACTACATGGCTGTGCGTACCGACAATTCGATCGTGATTTGCGCTCCCCTCGATACGGTGTGGGATATCACCAATAACGTGGAGAAATGGCCCGATCTCTTCACCGAGTACGCCACGGCGGAGATTTTGGAGCGCCGAGGAAACACCGTCGTCTTCCGTCTTACCATGCACCCGGACGAAAACGGGAAAGTGTGGAGCTGGGTTTCGGAGCGCACGACGGACGCTCCCAACCGCGCGGTCAAGGCTCGCCGAGTGGAAACGGGGCCGTTCGAGTACATGAATATCGAATGGTATTACGAAGCGGTGGAAGGTGGAACCCGCATGCGCTGGGTGCAGGAATTCACCATGAAACCCCAAGCCCCGGCAAACGATGCGCAGATGGAAGTTTACATCAATGCCAACAGCAACAAGCAGATGAACATCATCAAGGAACGCATCGAAAAGCAGGTTCGTGGATCGGCGGCGTAGTCCAGCGCTGCCGGTGCCACCGTCAAATTCACACGGCCCTGAGTTCAAAACACAAGGTGCATTATGAACAACGCATCGGTGGCCAAGCAGTCCGGAGAGCCGAGCGCAGTGTTGACCGTGGACACATGCTACTCCTCTGGCCTGGAGGCGCTGGAACAAGGAAGATTGGATGATGCCCGGGCCTGGGGGGAACGCTGTGGCGCTTTGCCGGATGCGGCTCGCAGCCCTCACTGCGCTGCCTTGCAAGGCAGGGTCGCAGCCGCCGAAGGAGACTTCCGGGAGGCCGCGAATAATTTTCGAAAGGCCGCGGCGTTGGATCCATCCGACCTGGAACTCCCCCGCCAATTGGCAGAAGCACTCCAGACGATCGGGCAACTGGAGGAAGCCATCGAGGTTCTCGAAAAGCTTACGCGCCGCGACTCCAATTCCCCGGAGTTGTTCATTGATCTTGGATATGCCCTCTTCGCCCATGGGAACTCCACGGGCGCCCGCCAGGCCCTGGAGCGCGCGGCAGCGCTGCGTCCGGCGGACAAAGCTGTTCTCTTTGCGCTTGCTCAGCTCTACCAAGCCATTGGCGAACCTGCTCTCGCGGCAGAGGTTCTGTCCAAGCAATTTGGCGGCGAGGCGTCGCCCAGAGTCCTGAACGATCTTGCTCGCCTGTATCTCCACTTGCAGCGTTACAGCGAGGCGGAGGCGACACTTCACCTTCTGCGCGAGCGCGACCGGACGGCGCAGGTGATGGCCCAACACGGGATTGTCTTGTGCCGAGCCAGGTGCAAGGACTGGCGCGGCGCCTTGGACGCCGCTCTCGAGGCTACTCGCAGCGACCGCTTTGGCCTGACCACGGCTTTCCTGGCCTACGCGAAAGATGGATTTTTTGGCAGCCTGCTCGATGCCGCCGAGCGCGACGCCGAGTTGATGCGGCGTCTGCACGAAGAGATGGACGAATACGCCGAAGAGCACAACTCGGAAGCTGTCGTGTGGCAGTCCGTTGAGGGGGTTCACTGACATGGCCGCACAACCGCGACCGATAGCCGCACCCACGGAGTTCGCAGCTCGGCTTGCTTCGATTCCCGCCGACCGTTGGGTGAAGTGCAGTCACTGCAGCGCGTTCATTTACTGCAAACGGCTCCAGAAGAACCTGAAGGTATGTCCGGAGTGCAATTTTCACTTTCGCTTGAGCGCTCGCGAACGCATTCGCTTTTTGCTTGACCCGGGATCGTTCCAGGAACGCGGCTCTGATCTGGTCTCCACCGATCCGTTGCAATTCAATGATTCGATCCCATATCTGGACCGGATGGCGGAGAGCCGCCGCAAGTCGGGCGAGCGAGAAGCGGCGATCTACGGCGCCGGTGCCATTGGCGGTTATCCCATCGTCATCTGCGCCTTGGACTTCACCTTCATGGGTGGAAGCATGGGTGGGGTGGTGGGAGAGAAGGTGAGCCGGGCGCTTGAGTTGGGCGTCGAGACCCACACGCCGGTGCTGGTGTGTTCTGCCTCCGGTGGTGCCCGTATGCAGGAGGGCACGATCTCCTTGATGCAGATGGCCAAGACCTCGGCGGCCATCGCCAAGCTCGGCGAGTCGGGAGTGCCGTTTCTTTCCTTGCTCTCCGACCCGACCTACGGGGGCGTGAGCGCCTCTTTTGCCACTCTCGGCGACGTCATCATCGCGGAGCCGAAAGCCCATATCGGATTCGCCGGCCCGCAAGTCATCGAGCAGACCATCCGCCAGAAATTGCCCGAAGGTTTTCAAACGGCGGAGTTCCTGATGGAAAAGGGCCAGATCGACATGGTCGTTCCGCGCGCCGAGTTGCCCTCCGTCCTTAAGAAGCTTCTCGCATAT
This sequence comes from Terriglobia bacterium, assembly GCA_020073185.1. Lineage (NCBI taxonomy): Bacteria > Pseudomonadati > Acidobacteriota > Terriglobia > Terriglobia bacterium. Next base: position 11,983 of record JAIQFT010000045.1, on the reverse strand, counting down.
CACGTTCAGCCGCAGGTGCCGACCGCGATCTCCACTCCGGCCAGTGCCGCCTCAAGCCAGCCGGCTCCAGCCCGCTCGGTGTGGGAATGCGTTCAGCTTGCCCGACATCCCGACCGGCCGAATCTCTACGAATATATCGGCGCGCTGTTTGACAGCTTTACCGAGCTGCGCGGGGATCGTCACCTTCGGGATGACCCGTCGATTGTGGGGGGGCTTGCCTTGTTGGAAGGCCGGCCGGTGATGGTGGTTGGACACCAGAAAGGACGCGGGACCAAACAGAGCATCGAGCGCAATTTCGGGATGCCGCACCCCGAGGGCTACTGGAAGGCATTGCGCCTGATGCAGTACGCGGGGCGCGTGCAGTTGCCGATTCTGACCTTCATCGATACGCCGGGCGCCTATCCGGGTTTGCAGGCGGAGGAACGCAACCAAAGCGAAGCCATTGCCCGCAACCTGCTGGTCATGGCCCGTCTGCCGGTGCCCATCATCTGCACGGTCATCGGAGAAGGTGGGAGCGGTGGGGCGCTCGCCATCGGCGTTGGGAACCGCGTGCTGATGCTGGAGAATGCCATCTACTCGGTGATCAGTCCCGAGGGATGCGCCACCATTCTTTTCAAGGATGCGGCCCGCGCTCCACGCGCCGCCGAGGCCTCCCGCCTCACCGCCCGTGAGTTGTTGAAGCTTGGCGTTGCCGACGAGTTGGTGCCCGAGCCGGCCGAGGGCGCGCACACGGATCTTGCCCGGGCTGCCGCGGCCCTGCAGGAAGCGCTGAAGAGGAATCTGGATGCTTTGGCAAAGCTGAGCGGGCGCGAACTGATTGATCAGCGCTATGCGCGGTTCCGCGGGTTCGGGTCGTTTACCGAGGGTGTGCAGCAGAAGTGAAGACGCAAACATCAAGAGAGCCAACCATGGATGCCAGCAAAAAAGAAGGCGGAAACGGGTCCCCTGCCGACGGAATTCGCCTCGCGTTGAAAGAGGCAAAAGATCTGGCTCATTCCCTGGAAGGAACGGGAACGACGCGCCTGCTCGTCAAAGCCGGCGACCTTCAGATCGAGATCCAGCGCGAAGTGGTAGCCGTAGCGGCATTGCCGGCGGCGGTGTCTGCTGGCGCCAGTCAGGCGCCGTCGATGGCTGCCGGCACCGTGCCTATCGTCTCGCCGCTAGTCGGCGTTTTCTACCGGGCCGGATCGCCCGGGGCCAAGCCCCTGGTGCAAGTCGGCGATACGGTTGAGCGCGGCCAGAAAGTGGCCATCATCGAAGCCATGAAAGTGATGAACGATGTGACCAGCGATTGCCGCGGTGTGGTGGTCGAAATTCTGGTCGAGGACGCCACTCCGGTCACCTACGAACAGCGGCTCATGCTCGTTGATACCAGTGGCGGAGCTGCAAAGACTTAGCCACCAATTACCGGTCCTTGCGTTAGGGCCAGTTTCGCAAAGGTGCTTTGTGTTCAAGAAGATCCTTATTTGTAATCGCGGCGAGATTGCCCTGCGGATTAACCGAACCTGCCGGGACATGGGGATCAAGACTGTCCAGATCTACTCCAAGGCGGACGCGGATTCCAGGCCGGTGGAGTTGGCGGACGAAGCGGTACTGATCGGGCCAGCCCCTTCCAGCCGCAGCTATCTCCACATCCCCTCCATTATTCATGCCTGCCTGATGACCGGAGCCGAGGCGGTTCACCCCGGCTACGGCTTTCTGTCGCAGGACACCTACTTCGCGGAAATCTGCCGCGATTCCGGGATCACCTTCATCGGACCCGCTCCGAATGTGATGGAGATGATGGGCGACAAATCGGGGGCGCGCAAGTTGATGACGGATGCAGGACTGCCGTTGCCCGGCGGTACCGAGACGCCCTTGGTGAACTACGACGAGGCCCGTCTGAGGGCAGAGCAGGTCGGCTATCCGGTGATTTTGAAAGCTTCGGCCGGCGGCGGCGGGCGCGGCATGCAAGTGGTGTGGAAGGGCTCCGAACTGGCCTCGGCCTTGGAGGATGTTCGCAACACCGCGCAAGCCGTATTCAAGGACAACCGGGTTTATCTCGAAAAGTTCATTCGCGATGCTCGCCACGTGGAAATTCAAGTCATGGGCGACCGTCACGGGAACGTCGTCTACCTGGGCGAACGGGATTGCTCCATTCAGCGCCGCCAGCAGAAGCTGATCGAGGAGTCTCCTTCTACCTACATCGATGACGGACTGCGCCGGCGAATCGGCGAAGCGGCGGTAGCTGGCGCCAAGGCGATCGGCTACGAGAGCGCCGGGACGATGGAGTTCCTAGTGGATTGCGATCGGAACTTCTACTTCATGGAGATGAACACCCGAATCCAGGTTGAGCATCCGGTGTCTGAAACCACTACCGGACTCGATATCGTCGAGCTCATGATCCGGGTCGCTGCCGGCGAACCGCTGCCCGTCAAACAGCACGACATTGTCCCGCGGGGGCATGCCATCGAGTGCCGGGTTAACGCCGAGGATCCTGCCAACAATTGGAAAGGCGCAAGCGGAACCCTGACTCGCTTTATTCCTCCCGGCGGACCCCGGGTGAGGGTGGAAACTCATGCCTACAGCGGCTATACCATTCCGCCGTACTACGATTCGCTCCTGGCAAAGGTTATCGTCCACGGCAAAGACCGGACGCAAGCCTTGGATGTCATGCAGCGGGCGCTGTCGGAATTTGCCTGTGAGGGCGTCAAGACAACCATTCCTTTCCATCTTGAACTGTTAGCTCATCCCGTGTTCCGCAGCGGGGACTATCACCTCGATTTCATTGAAAAGTACATGACGCCCCAGGGCACATTGATCGTGCCTGAGGATGCCGCCATGAGGAGATCAGCATGAATCAGGCCATCAGCGAGGTTGCGGCTCTCACCCACGATCTGGCGGAAGAACGGCGTATCCGCCGCGCCTTGGTCCAGTCCAGCGTGCAACTAAACTCCACCTTCAACCTTCCGAACCTGCTGCGCGCCATCATCGGTGCGGCCGCCGATCTGCTCGGCGCTGAGGCCGCTTCTCTCCTGTTGTATGACGAAGCCAGCCGCGAGCTTACCTTTGAGGTTGCCACGGGAGATTCCGAGGGAAGAATCAAGACCATGCGCATGCCTGCCGATACCGGCGTGGCAGGCTGGGTCCTGAAGAATAACAAACCCACCATCGTGGACGAGGCGCACACCGACCCGCGTTTCTCCGATGCCATCGACCGCTCGCTGGGGTTTGTTACTCGCTCTCTGCTGGCGGTTCCCTTGGACGTCCGCGACCGCGTGATCGGGGTGGTTGAGATGATCAACAAGAAGGCGGGAACCGGATTTACCGAGCGGGACCTCGACGTCGCTACCGCTTTTGCCGCCCAGGCGGCGGTCGCTATCGACAACGCGCACTTGTACAAGAAGCTTGCCGATACGGTTGTCGAATCGCGCATGAGCTATCGCTTGTAATCCCGGAGCGGGGAAGCGCTGGAGGGGGAGGTGCTGTGATGAGTAAGCGTGCTGTCATTGTGGCGCGTATCAAACCAGGCAGCGAGGAAAAGGTAGCCGCCATCTTCGCCGAGTCCGATGCCACCGACCTGCCGAAGCTGGCCGGGATTCGCCACCGTTGCTTATTTATCCTGGAGGATCTGTACATTCATTTCATTGAAACCAGCGAGGACGCTGGGGCCGCGGTCGACCACGTGCGCGACCACGATCTCTTTCGGGATATCAGCAAGAAGCTGGAGCCCTACATCACGCCCTACAACCCCGAAACCTGGCGTTCGCCGAAGGATGCCACCGCTCGCCAGTTTTACGAATGGAATGCAGAATGGTCGAAAACAACCGTTAACAGAACCTGAATCACATGGTACGCCTGGTTTGGACCAGTTGTCGGCCAGATTCACCACGCTACGGAGATTCGTGTCAATATGCGGTGTTCCTGGACAGTAACCATGATCTTGGCCGTTGGTGCGCTGCTGCGCACCCTTTCCGTAGCTTGGGCCCAGGAAGCACAGCCGCAAGGACCAACACAGCCCTACCGCCTGACTTTGAGAGAAGCCGTTCGACTTGGCTTGCAAGCAAACCTGAGCGTACTGGTGGCCGAAAGCAAGGTTAAGGAAGCGGCGGGCACACGGGAACGGCGGTTGGCCAATCTTCTTCCCAAGGCGCACGTAGATGCCTCGGACGTGTTTCAAAAGGTCAACCTGGCTACCAAAGGTCTTCACAGTCCTTTTATCGCGCCGATCGTCGGTCCTTTTAACTCGTACGATCTCCGGTTGTACGTCGACCAGCCTGTGTTGGATTTGCAGAGTTATCACGGGTGGAAGTCCGGCGAGGAAGGGGAACGAGCAGCCCGCCACGACTATCAATCGAGCCGCGATCTTGTAGTCCGCGCCATCGCTTCGCTCTACTTAGGTGCGCAATCGGCTGAAGCCTTGGTCCGGTCGGCGGAAACGCGCGTCAGCATTTCGCAGGCGCTCTTGAAGCTGGCGAACGACCAGCACGACTCCGGTGTGGCCACCGGGTTGGATGTGTTACGCGCCAAGGTGCAGCTTGCCAATGATCGGCAAACGTTGCTGAGCGCCCGCAACACGGCGCAGCAGAAGCTATTGGCCCTGGCACGCAATATCGGCCTAGACCTTGCAAAACCGCTGGTGTTGGCGGAAGCGCTGGCTTATGAACCGGTGCGGCCGCCAGACGTAGGAGAAAGTGTGAGCGCCGCATTAAGCCGCCGCTCCGACTACTTATCGCTGCTGCGGCAGCGCGACCAACAGGTCGAATTGCAAAAGGCGTCCCGGGCCAGGTCCTGGCCGAAGCTCTCGGTGAGCGGCAATTATGGAGGCAACGGGCGGACATTCCCCTCTACCGCCAGTACCGGCGCCTTTCAAGGAGTCTTGTCGGTGACAGTGTTCGACCGTGATCGCGAAGGAGAACGGGCGGAGATTGACGCTCGTCTGCAGCGCCTGAACAGCCAGATCGCAGACCTTCGGGCACAGATCGAGGAGGATATTCGCGAGGCTCTCCTCACCTTGGAATCGACCGGCGGCGAGGTGAAGGTGGCTGACGAAGGTCTGGATTTGTCGCAGCAGGAATTGGAGCTGGCGCGTGTCCGGTTTCAGGCTGGTGCTACCAACAACGTCGAGGTTGTTACGGCGCAGGAGAACCTTATCCGCGCGCAAGAGAACCAGGTCTCTGCCCTGACCCGATACGTCGATGCGAAGATCGCTTTGGCGAATGCCTTGGGCGCCACGGAAAAAGATTACGAGCGGTTCCTGGGACGATAGTCCCGTCTAGTATCAAACGCAGTAGTCGGTCCCTTTAGGTTCAAGTATGAAAAAGCTTGTTGCATTTCTTGTTTTGGCGGCGGTGGCCATCGCGGCGTGGTATTACCTGCCGGCCCGTTTCCGCAAGCAGCCGCCCAGTAACGTGCTGAAACTGTCGGGAAACGTCGAGGCCCACCAGAGCGATCTCAGCTTCAAGGTGCAGGGGCGGATCAGCGAACTGCCGGTGCAGGAAGGACAGTGGGTCGAGGCGGGCACCGTGCTGGCGCGGCTGGATGACGAAGACTACAAGCAGCAAGTTGCTACCGACGAAGCCAACATGCAGTTGAAAGACGCCCAACTGCAGCTCACCGAGGCGGGGTCGAGGCGATTCGACATCCAGGCTTCCCAGGAGAGCTTGGCCGATGCCGAGGCTGACCTGGAACTCAAGAAACTCGATGACAAGCGCAATCAGGAATTGTACGCAAAGGACGCAATCTCGGCCCAGGCCCGCGATATCTCCTCCACCAATCTCAAGCGTGCTCAGGCGGCTTACGAACGCGCGAAACAGATTTATGAGCAAGTGCGCGAGGGCAGCCGGAAAGAGCAAATCAGCATTGACCGGCAATCCGTCAAGCAATCTTTGGAAAACGTCCGCATGTCGAAAATCAAATTGGGTTACACCGTGCTGAGGGCGCCCAATTCGGGGGTGATTGTGACCCGTTCCGCCGAGTTGGGGGAAGTCGTAGGGCCGGGAACTCCCATCGTCACGCTGGCGGACCTGGATCACGTGTGGTTACGCGCCTACGTGAGTGAGACCGACTTAGGCAGAATTCGGTGGGGCCAGACCGCGCGGGTAACCACCGACACCTATCCCGGTAAAACCTACTCGGGCAAGGTGTCGTTCATTGCCCCTGATGCGGAGTTCACGCCTAAGAGCGTGCAAACTGCGGAGGAACGGGTGACGCTGGTCTACAGGATCAAGATTGACCTTTCCAATGAGAAGCATGAGTTGAAACCTGGTATGCCGGCGGACGCAGCCGTCGATTTGCTTGCTCCGGGCGCGGCCGCGAACGCCGAGAAGAGCGGCCCCGGTATCTCCGCGCAAGCGTCCGTGCAGCAGGAGGTCAGCAAAGGCTCCCACCGGCACAGCGAACGCAGGTAGTGAGCAACGAGGTTGGTTTGGCGATGGAGACTCAAGGCGAGCAAGGCGTAGCGGTTGAGGTGCGCGGCTTGGTCAAGCGCTTCCGCGATGTGTGCGCTGTCGATCATCTGAGCTTCTCCGTGAACCGCAGCGAAATCTTTGGCCTCGTGGGCCCAGACGGCGCAGGTAAGACTACGACCCTTCGCATGCTTGCGGCGGTGCTTACCCCGGATGAAGGCACGGCCACCGTGGCGGGGTTGGATGTCGTGCGCCACCCCGACGCCGCCAAGCAACTCGTCAGCTACATGCCGCAGCGCTTCGGGCTGTACGAAGAGCTGACCATCGACGAAAACATCCGATTCTATGCTGACATTTTCGGTGTCCCTTCCCGCGAGCGCAAGGAACGGGCCTCGCGACTGCTCGCAATTGCCGGCCTGGAACCGTTCCGCACCCGCCAGGCCGGCAGGCTTTCCGGAGGTATGAAACAGAAGCTGGGCTTGGTCTGCGCGCTGATCCACACTCCGAGAATCATTCTCCTGGATGAACCCACCAACGGTGTGGATCCCATTTCGCGTCGCGACTTTTGGAGCATTCTCTATTCCCTGGCCACCGAAGGTGTAACCGTTATCGCCTCCACCGCGTATCTGGACGAGGCCGAGCGCTGCCATCGTGTTGCGCTGCTCCACAAGGGAGGGCTGCTGTTCTGCGACACGCCTTCACAACTGAAGAAAAAATTGCCGGGCGATGTGGTGGCCGTAATTTCCACGGATGCCCGCCGGCTCCGCGGGGAGTTAGAGCATGCGGACGGCGTTTCCAGCCTGGTGCTGGTGGGTGACGGGGTCCATCTCTTGCTGGATGACGCGGAACGCCGCATACCCGAGTTGCGCAGCCGGCTGACCGCGGCCAAGCTCGCTTTTGATCACATTGTGAAGACCACACCCACGGTCGAGGACGTCATGGTCGCCGCCGTGGAGGGCAAGACGGGGAATGCGCGTTGATGAACGATAACGGCCAAGCCGTCATTGTGGAGAACCTGGTGAAGCGCTTTGGCAGCTTCGTGGCCGTGGACCACATTCGTTTTGAAGCCTATCGTGGCGAAATTTTTGGCTTCCTGGGTCCCAATGGCGCTGGCAAGTCCACCACCATTCGAATCCTGTGCGGGCTGCTTCGTCCGACCGAGGGAAAAGCCCTCGTGTCCGGCTTTGACGTAGCGACCCAGCCCGAAGCGGTGCGGCAGACGATCGGCTACATGTCCCAGAAATTCTCCTTGTATGACGAATTGACTGTGATTGAGAATCTCCGCTTTTTCGCCGGCATGTACTCCGTGGCGTCGCGCTCGGTTGCGGGGCGAATCCAGTGGGCTCTGGACATCTCTGGCCTGTCCGCGCGTACCACGGATCTGACCGGAGCTCTGCCCGGTGGATGGAAGCAACGGCTGTCGCTGGGCTGTGCCATGCTCCACTCTCCTTCGGTCCTGTTTCTGGATGAGCCAACCGCAGGCGTCGACCCCATCACCCGCCGCCAATTCTGGGACGTGATTCACGAACTGGCGGGACAGGGTACGACGGTATTCGTCACCACTCACTATATGGATGAGGCAGAGTACTGCAATCGCCTGGCGCTCATCGATCGCGGCAAGATCGTCGCTCTCGGCACCCCGGCTGAGCTGAAGCGAACCTGCATGCCGGGCGAACTCCTGTTAGTCCAGTGTGAACCCCTCGCGCCGGCCCTTGACGTGCTGCGGACGGCGCCCGGAGTTCTCGACGCGGCCGTTTTCGGCAACTCCCTGCACCTAATTGTGCCCAAGGCCGGTGAGTCCACCGCTCGGTTGCGCAGTCTCTTGGCGGAGCACGGCGTCGCCGTCGACAAGATGGAGCAGATTCAGCCCACCCTCGAAGACGTCTTTGTGTCGGTGGCCGGCCATAACGTCGAAAGGACCAACTAGGCCCTATGCGCGGTCACAGGATTCTCGCCATGGCTCGCAAGGAGATCATCCAGATCCTTCGCGACACTCGCAGTCTGGCGGTCGTGACCCTCATGCCGCCCATCATGATGCTGTTGTTTGGCTATGGTGTCAGTCTGGATACCAAGGAGATTCCGCTATACATCTTTGACCGTGAAGGCAGCCTGCAGAGCCATGAGTTAATCAAGCGCTTCGAATCCACCAAGTACTTCGACTTGGTGCAGACAGTTGATAACTACCCTGCCCTGTTGCGGGCCATTGATCAAGGGAGTTGCCGGATCGCGATCGTCATTCCTCCTGATTTCTCGGACAAGCTGAATGCTGGAGGCACGGTCGGAATTCAGGCACTGGTAGATGGGATTGACGACAATACCGCCAACCTGAGCTTCAGCTATAGCCAAACCGTGGTGCAGGGTTTCTCGTCGAGCGTGCAAGCGGACTGGGCACGGCGGGTCGGTGTGCCTGGACTGCAATACCCGCTCTTGCTGCAGCCGCGCGTCTGGTACAACCAGGACCTGGAGAGCCGCGCCTTCATCGCTCCCGGTGTGATTGCGCTGGTGATGGCAACGATCGGCACCTTCCTGACATCGCTGACCATCGCGCGCGAATGGGAGCGCGGCACGATGGAGCAACTGATCTCGACGCCCGTACAATCGTTGGAGATCATGCTGGGCAAGTTGGCGCCTTATTTTGTCATCAGTCTGGCGGACGCGGCGCTCTGCACGGCGATCGCCGTCTGGTGGTTCGGCGTGCCATTCCGTGGTCATTGGATTTCGCTGCTTGCCGGGTCCGCCATGTTCCTGCTGGTTGTCCTGGCGATGGGGTACTTCATTTCCGTCGTGGCCAAAACGCAACTGGCCGCCAGCCAGACCGCTTTGGTCACCACGTTTCTGCCGGCGTTCTTGCTGTCCGGGTTCATTTATCCCATTGACCAGATGCCGACTGCCGCGCGCGTGCTGACCTATGCCGTTCCCGCTCGATATTACGTGAGCATGCTCAAGAACCTGTTCTTGAAGGGCACCCCGCTGCACCTGCTGCGGGCCGATCTGCTAGGTCTCGCCATCTTCGTTACCGTGGTGGGTCTGTTGGCTACGCACTCATTTCATAAGACCCTGGATTGAGGTTCTACGATGTTGGCTCGCATTCGGGTGATGATCGTGAAGGAGTTCATACAGGTGATTCGCGACAAGCGCAGCCTGTTCCTTCTGCTCGCACCTCCCCTCATCCAACTGCTCATCCTTGGTTACGCCGTTAGCTTCGAAATTCGTCATGTTTCCACCGCCGTTCTGGACCAGGATAACAGTCCCGAGAGCCGCGATTTCGTTGCCCGCTTCACCGGGAGCCGGTACTTCGAGGTGAGCCATCGTTTGTCGGATCGCCATCAACTCGGGCAGGTAATTGCCGATGGCGAGGCGATGATCGGCATCCATATCCAAGCCGGTTTCGGCGCCCAAGTTCGCAAAGGAAAGATGGCGCCCGTGCAGGTGATCTTCGACGGCAGCAATTCCAATACGGCGCTCGTTGCCCTGGGATTCGTGACCCAGGTTGCCGACAACTTCGCCCGTGATTACCAGAACTCGAATCTCGAGCGCAGCATTCCATTGCTGTTTGCGCAAATGCCACGCGTGGAATTGCAGCGTCGGCCCTTGTTCAATGTAGACATGCAGAGCCGCTGGAACTTCATCCCGGGTGTGATCGGCATCTTGGCGCTCATTCAGGTGATCGTTCTGACCGCGTTTGCCGTGGTGCGGGAACGCGAGATCGGCACCCTCGAGCAGATCATGGTAACCCCGGTACGAAGCTGGGAATTCATCATCGGCAAGACTTTTCCTTTCTTCCTCATCGGTCTTGCGGACGGCGCGCTCATCGCGCTGTTTGGGACGTATTGGTTTGGCATTCCGTTTCGCGGCAGTGTAGGCGTCTTAACCCTGGGATTGGTGCTTTTTTTGTTTTGTGTGCTCGGTGCCGGCTTCTTCATATCCACGGTATCGAGGACGCAACAGCAAGCGCTGGTCTCGGCGTTCTTCTTTTACCAGCCGGCGATCATATTCTCGGGGTTTGGTTTTCCGATATCCAGCATGCCGCCGGTCCTGCAGTGGATCAGTTACCTGGATCCGTTGCGCTATTTCGAGATCGTGCTGCGCAGCGTTTATCTGAAGGGGGTCGGCGTGAGCGTGCTGTGGCCACAAATGGCGGCCATGGCGGTATTCGCTCCGGCGCTGTTTATGGCGAGCATCTGGCGGTTTCGCAAGTCGATTGATTAACTTGAATGCAAGTACGCCGCTACGCCGCTGCGAATAGGAGTCGCCTGCTGAGAGCTGACAGTGTGGTTCTGGTAACGATATGAGCCAATGGCCACAAACTTATAACTATGGCGCCCAGCTATTTCATTGGGCAAGCGCAGTGTTAGTTATAGGGATGATTCCTCTAGGTTTCCTCATGCAACAAGTCGAGGGGGCGGCAAAGCTTCCATTATATCGAGCTCACGCGCTTGCAGGTTCGCTTCTTTTGCTGCTGACGGTCGCACGGATCGCCTGGGTGCTGACGCACGACTCTCCCGAGCCTCTTCCGGTGTCACGCCTGCATTATCTCGGGATGAAGGGCATTCACATACTGCTTTATGCGGTCCTCCTCATCATGGCCGCGAGCGGTCTGGCCATGATGGCTCTTAGCAACCTTCCCGATGTGCTGAAGGGGGTCGCAACCACGTTCCCCGACCTGTCTAAGCTTGCCGCGCGCAAGCTGCATGGAGCGGGGGCACGCATGTACATTGCGCTTCTGGCCACCCATGTGGCAGGCGTCATCAGGTATCAATTCGCCGAGGGCGATATTTTTTCGCGGATGGGCATCACGCTGTTCGGCGGGCGTGTGTACCGTAAGGACAAAGAAAGTCGGGGAGCAACGACGCCAGTGTAGAGTTCGCACTTTGCGCTGCCTCCTACTGCGAACATGGAAGAACTACTCATTGCGTTTCCTGCGGCCATGAGTACGATTACAGGCCAACTATGACGTATCCGTACCTATCGATTGTCCTGACAATAGCTGTTTCGGTGTTGCCGTCGCTCTTTGCTTTGGAAATACGCGCAGCCTTGAAGAGAGGTGGAAGAAGCTTCGGTCGATTCGCTTTCACGATCGCCGAAGATCGGCTTGCGGTTCTGAACTCAGTCCGCGGGAATGCTTATGAATTCATACTTTGGTTGTGTTGGGAGTTGCGCCAGCCCTTATATGAAACGGCGATCCTGGTTTTACTTGTCTTCATGATCCGGCTGCGCGGAAGCGTTCTGTGGACCATTCCGGCATCGATCATGCTAGGTGGCTGGATTGGGACGCTTCTTCGTCTATACGGGATGATAGGGCGCTTGCGGGCGTATGAGAGTTCAAGAGCCAAACTGGAACGGCAAATCGCGAAATTCAAGGTTAGGAACACCGCAGTCGGCTCGCAGGCCATGGAAACGTCGACGCATCTCTGACCAGCCGTGGAGTGACATGTTATGATTCCGGAACTTCGGGGTGAGGATCGTATCCGAAAACAGCCGCCGAGCCTGAGAAGGCCTTTCTGCAATATCGCCGGGAAATTGAGCGTGGTTTCGTTACAGCAGCGCTGCCGTGCGAGTTGTCCGGCACGGCTGGAGACTGGAGAGGCCTTGCCGCG
>JAIQFT010000044.1 GCA_020073185.1 Terriglobia bacterium | reverse complement strand
TCGACCATCCGTTTCAAGCGCCGGAGCCGCCCGATTTGCTGCCGGAGCAACTCGCGATGGCCGGGCAGTAGTTGGACAGCAGCCGTTTCCCCAAGAGCAGACCTTGGCCGAATTAGCGATTTCGGGAGGCGCAATCGAGGTTTCGCGGGGCCAACCTGCTTTGGGCGAAGGCGGGAGAGGAAGATTATGTCTCCCGTTTTCAATGACGCTGAACCGTGGTCTCAGCTAATTTGGACAGTAGTGCGATCGAGTGAAGATTGGAATCATAATCTGCAATCGTTACCGTACGTGCGCTGGGGGGAAGTGCTTCAGGGCACTACAGGCTCGTGAAGGAGCATTCCGCCTATACGAAGGCCGAGATGTAACGCTCGTGGGCTACACCACGTGTGACGGATGTCCAGGCGGAAATGTAGAGTACGCTCCGGAGGAAATGAAAAAGAACGGAGCGGAGGTCGTGCATTTAGCCACCGGTGTGGTCGTCGGATACCCTCCTTGTCCGCACATCGACGACTTCTGCAAATTCATCGACAAACGCTACGAGATTCGGGCGGTCGTCGGCACCCATCCGATTCCCCAGAAGTATTTCCTGACTCACGATGCACTGGGAACTTGGGAATCTCCGGAATGGCGGGAGAGGATCAAGCATGTCGTCGAAGACGAGGCCATACGGCTTCGATACGATTAACGCAGCCGCTGAGCAAAAGTTCAGTGACGGCTTGTGTCGCTATTCGGTTGGAATCGAGGACGTCGGAAACCTCATCGCTGATCTCCGGCAGGTGCTCGATTCCGTTTGCATGAAAGTCGAACTCGCTACTGTTCGCTAGCATCGGAGTGTCGATTGAAGGGAGCTGTTGTGATTCGCAACCTAAGCATCACAGCGCTTGTCGAAAACACCGCAGGCAAGTTCGACCTGCTGGGCGAATGGGGGCTCTCTTCGTGGATCGAAGCCGACGGGCATCGCAGGCGGAACTCGGCGCTGCGGTGGTAGCCCTTCGCGCCGGGTCGAAGCTGCGTTCATCCGATCGTGGTCGCTCCCTTCCCAGTCCAAGCTGCTGTCGGGCCGAAAATCGAGCATGGCTAGAATTTATGCGAAGCAATAGGCCCGAACCATGACCATGTACTCGTCCGCCTTGCCCGGTTTCCACGCGTACTGCCACATGCGCCAAGCGTATTTCGCGCGATCTTTTCCGAGTTGTGCCGGTTGCCAGCTCTGGCCGTCGGTTGACACTGCAACCTTGGTAACGTCCCGCATCGCCGGCCCATGCCACGCCTGAGAGTTGCACCGGCCTGTCCGCCTTTACCTTCGTTCCGTCGCTCGGGCGCCTGATCAGCGACTTGACGTTCAGGCGCGTGATGGGCGTCGTGTCACCGATGATGTCGCCGCCCTTGGTTACCGGGTTGTTCGGCATCGATAGCCCGGCTTCATGAAGTTGCCTTCGTACTCTTTGTCGAGGACGCGAATGTCAGCCAGCCACTTACAGGACGCTGCTCCAATCCAGCCCGGGGCGAGCGCGCGCACGGGATAGCCATGATGCTTGGAAAGCGCCGCGCCGTTCATCTGCGTCGCCAGCAGCGTGTCCGGGTCCATTGCCTTGTCGATGGGGACGCCACGGACGAACTTCGGAGCCTTTTCCGGCGGCTCGTCCAGCCCGAAGAACGCGACGAATTTCCCTGTACTCTTCACGCCGGCTCGATCCCGCGGCGCCGCCGAAGCAGATAGGGACCACTCGCATTCCACCGCCAAAATAGCTCTCCTGAGTAACGCTTCTGATCGTATTCGAGTGGTAGAGCACAGCCCTCTTTCAGGTCCGTCACGCGCGATATGATAAAACGCGTCTTTGACGCGGGCAAATCAACCTGACATCAGCTTAACTCACGGAAATGTCCTCCAGGTTCCAGAGGGCGAGGCTCACCTCAAAACCGGACTCCGTAGTGGGTACATTCACTTCTGGTCTGCCGGTTCAGTGCCTCGGCACTGGCAACTTGCCTGGCCTGCGGAATACCTCGCGAATTAGTGCAGGCGTTGGGATTTGCGTCAGTACCGTCCAGCGAGGCGGCACGCGATCCGAAGTAACCCATGCGTAATCTGAGATACGCTGCACGAAAATACCATGCCTCGCCAAAGTGTTGCCTACAAAACGATCTTCGGCCCAATCGCCATTCGGCTCGGCATCGGCGATGATCGCCATGGCTTTGCGCGACAGCCAATATGCGCCGCCTGATGCATAGTTATACGGATATGTTCCTTTCGGTTTGGGCGGCACACCGGGCGGAATGATTGAACCACAATCGTTAGCCGCGACGACAATGCCCGCGTAATCGAAGTTGGTTGGGTGAAGATGATCGACGCGGATACAGCAATCATCATCGACTTTGAGCAACCGCTCATATCCATGGTTTATTGCCCATTGGCACACAGCTTGGGTCTTTTGAATGAGCGAGTAATAATCATCAGGCACGCCGAGACGTTCGCCATCGAATATCTGCACGTGATAACCGGCAGCAACGGCCCTGGGAATCCAAGTGTCGTTTTGTGCCCTTACGCGATCTGCATTCTCTTTGCAGGTGATGATGGCGAGCAACATTCTTGACGCGGGCTTGATCGCCGCTGGAACCGGATCATCGAAACCGCAGTAATCGCGGACGCCGCGCTTTTCCAGGAAGATCTTGTGGCCCAAGCTTATAGCGCGCCCACGGTACTTGCCATAGTCGGGATGCTCCTTGCTTCTGTCATGCGCCTGCTCATTGATGTTCACGCCTGGTACCCACACGACGGTTTTGGCAGCATCCTTTAGCGTGAGAAACCAATCGCCGTGTTCGCCGCCGATCTTCATGCGCTCGTCCCATGGAAACGGCCTGATTGACTCCGTGCGTGCGAGGAAGTAGTTCACGATCAGATCGACTTTGTAGAACTCGTAGTTCTCGCTAAGTGAACGTGAAGATCCCTGCGGACCATTCGGCCCAAAAATGCGTGTTTCTTTGATGTATGTGCCCGGTACTGACTCTAAGAAGCCCTCATAACGCTGGTCATTGTGATGCCCACCCGCAACATCAACAATTGCGTGCTCATCCAGCACTCTTACCAGCTTCTCGATCCCTGCACGCGCCTCATCCGTACTGAAATCGAAATCATCCGAGCCCATAAGGAGGTAATCGGTCATGCAGGCTCTCACACCAGCGTTACTCTTAGCTGAAAGACCGGAATCGAATGGGAGATAAATGAACACACGTCCCATCTCACTACTGCCCAGGGACGTATCACCACTGTCATCGACGACAATGACCTTGCATTCAGGCAGATTCTTCTCGATTCCCGCGAGACAGTTCTTTAAATAGCCAAAACGCAGGAAACTGGTGATCAGAATGCTCACTTTATGGAGGGGGCTCGCGACGTGCCGCCGCTCGTTGTCGTTCGGGTGTTTCGCCTCTTCAGCAGTACAACTCACGCGATTAACAGCTTGAGGCATTGCCCCTCCCAGAATCATGGAAAGCGGCTGAAGAAGCCGAATGGCCGTGGTACGCAATGGATCCATGCTGTTATCCAGCCGAGGAATGGTCAGGGGCGAAGGCCAGCGTGCTGAAGCGCCTGCAGGTCAGGACTTTGCATTGCGAGAATCCCGCCAGCTCTCTTAAGCCGCTCCACGACGATATCGTTCAAGTCTCCACCGCTGTGTAGAACGATGGTTTTCTGCCACAAGCGCCGTAAGGATTCATCGGACAGAAATGCCGTCGCTGCAGGCGTGCTGAAGATCACGATTGCATCCGATTGATGATGCCATTCCCACGCTCCGTTGGCAGGCTGGTGCTCAACCTGAACACCTGTGAGCTCCGCTAAGGAGCGCCCAAGGTCCTCTGTTGCAAAACCATCAGTCTCTGGCACCGCCTTCCCTAAAAGGAGAACCCTTTTCCCCTGCCATTCACACGAAAACAATGGTTGACGGGGGAAGCGCTTGAGATAAAGCTGCCGGTCCCTGATGGAACGCATTTCCGTGAGTACGGCAAGGTTCCTGGAGTAATAAGGGTTGCTGTCACGATGTTGTGAACCTCCGTAGGCGCCGGAGTTCGCATGAAAGAGGTGGTAGATATACTGGTCCGGCCGTTGAACCACGCCAGCCTGTCCCAGCAGCTTGGCCTTGTGCCACCAGGCTCCATCTTCGCCGCCCCAGCCGCGAAACAGTTCCGAGAGGCCGCCATAGGTAAGAACAAACGATTGCCGGACAAGGCCGGCGGCCCCACACACATAGAGAGCACGGTAGCTGTTGACGGGTGTGCACGCAGCAGGGCCAAGGGCGCCTTCCATGACCTTTTGACTATCTGCCTCCGATAGATAGTTAACCGCAACATAAGGGATCAAATAGTCTAACTGGCGGGCACGCATCTCCGTGACTGCATTGTTGACGAAGCCAGCCGGTACCATCAGGTCATTGTCTATCCACAGCACCAGGTCGAACTCTGCGATTGCTGTTCCCACATTCAGACAGCGGGCACGCTCGAACGCATCGTCATTTCGAATGAAGATGTACTTATCGGCCCGCCTCCTGGCCAAACCTTCGGCCCAGGGGAAAGTTCCCATGTCGGCGATTATGATTTCATTGACGCCGTGGCACTGGCGCAGATTAGCCAACGACGCGCTTAGATGGCCAAGCCTATCTTCGCCGCCATGACACACCACTACGCTGACTCCTGGCGGCGGTTGCCTCCGAGTTGCTGCACTCATGTGGTTAGCTCCATTCGTCTGTACTTTAGGCGGAATGGCCATCCAAGAGCCCGCACTACGGGCTTTCCCCAATGCGGCCCCGACAACCGGTTGCCAAAACCGTTGCCACTGCTGAGTGAAATTCCAATGCGATTCCATCCAAGAGCGGTTATGCCTGCCTTGCTGCAGCAGCGCCTCGGCGCCATTTGAGATCAGCAGCGTGATTACCTCTTCCAGATTGTCGAGCCCGGCACACACAAATGGCACATCTCTGTCGCTGGGAGCACAGGAGCAAAATGCCTCCACGATGGCGGGAACACGGCCGAGGCCGTTAACGACAACACAACCGCACGCCAGCCCTTCTAAGCTGTTGCGGTGATAGCTGCCGGTGACGCATTCGTCAATCACGATATGAGCACGGCGCTTCTTCGCCAGCGACTCAGCATGAGAGATCTGACGTGTGTCGATTAACTCAAGCCGCAGTGGATACTGGCGCGCCAGCACCCGTAAGACGCGCACCGTGGTTTCATACCCCTTCGAGTGCCAGTGCAGCCTGGAATTCACGGGGTAATGATCATGCTTTCCTGAAGGCGTGTAGCAAATCGTGATCGGCGGCTGTTTCAGGCCGGGTTGAAACTCTTTCTCCCACAACGGTACGGGGTTGGGCACCACCTGCCACGTCTTAAATTCCGGGAGTGTCGCCTGATACTGTCCTACCACCACGCCCGGATAACCTTGCTCGACGAAGGTCGTATCCACGTTCCACGCGTAGTTATGGGCCATGGTAATGACAGCCTTACGCGCAAACAGAGAACGGTGCGCGAAATCAATCTTGCCGTTATGAACGATAACCAGATCGGCGGACCGCAGAAGTTCACGCGCCTCTTCCGGTGAGCGTCCCCACTCCACATCTCCCTCAAAGCTCACTCCATTGCCGTAGCTGTTGGTGGCGACGACGCAGCGAGGCTGATGCGGTGTGCACGCAGCGATACACCTGGACAGGATCGCGGGCACACCCGCCATCGGGGTTGTGGAATAGGAAACGATGCGAAGCGAGGCCGCCTCGACACCATAGAATTCCTGCAAGGAAAGGTGTGGAAAAGCGGTGAGGCGACTGTGGACGCTCAGATTGACGATCTCGATGCCGTTGTCCCGGCAAGCAGCGTGCAACCGTGCGTATTCCTGGTCAATCTGAGGGAGTTCCCGTGTAAGCGGGTGCTGGCCCGTGCGCGCAAAAAAATGGTCCTGGGTGAAATCGACGCCGATTAACCCGATCCTCTTCGCTCCCATATGGATCGCCAGACACAGCGCAAGGTAGGGAGAGTTACGCGCAAAGTGCAGCGAGGTAGGATCAGAACAATCAACGCCGCCGTACCTTCCCAGACGGATTTTTACGATGTGCGGGTGGCGGATCCCCAGATCCAACTGGGTAAAGATGGCGCGCGCCCGGCTCTCCTCGACAAAGCGAAAACGGTCGCCTTGGAACTGCTGCCTGGGGTTCAATACAACCAGGTAGTCGGGCTGGAAGAGCCGGCCAACATCATTCACCCCGATAGTAATGAACCTCTCTGGAGCAACCAACTGCGCCAACGAAGAGCCGCAGCCACAAACCAGAATCGTCTCTCCGGCGTGAAAGCCGCAGAAATCCTTCAGCTCGCGCGGCAGAGGACGCGACTCCCTCGCAGGATGGAAGTGTCCAAGTTCGGGTTGGGACGTTGCGCAGCTCACTCAGGCTTACTCCACGGATTCAGGAGGCGCAGCTACGAAATAGTGCTCCTTTCCTCCAGGTACTGCCGTGCCCTTTCCGCATATTTCCCCGTGCCCGCGCCCAGGGATTGCAGAATTGGCGTTGCCTCATCTTGGCGGTCAATCCGGTCGAGTACCACGGCGCGGTAAAACAGCGCCCGCGAATTTTCTCCATCCATATGGAGCACCATCTCCAGCCGGCCAAGCGCGGCCTGCCATTCACCGCGTGAGACGGCGAGCACCGCCAGGTCGAGCTGGGCCGGTACATGTCCAGGATCAATCGCCAGAACGGATGCGAGTTCACGAATCGCCTCATCCTGGTCGCCCTTAGTCAGGAGGACCAGCGCGAAGTGATAGCGCGCCGATACATTGTTCGGTGCAAGCGTCAGAGAACGCCGCAAGGCGTCGGAAGCCGAACCCAGGTCCTGCCGCATCCACAAAACCACACCCAACTGCTCCCAGGCATTCGCGGATTTCGGGTCGAGTTGCACCGACCGATTCAGAATTTCCACGGCCTCATTCAACCGTTGCTGCCCGGCAACTGCCAGGCCCAGTGTCAGAAGGATCCGAGCTTCGTAAGGAGAGACTTCAAGAGCCGAGCGCGCGGCGGCTTCCGCCTCGGTAAGGCGGCGCAACTTGAGCAAGAGCCGCGCCAGATTGTCCAAGGCAAGAACATTCGTGGAATCGGTCTCCACCGCACGCCGGAGCCAATCAACGCCTGCCTGGTCTTCCCCTTGAGCCACGCGGGCAATCCCCATGTTGGCCATCGCCATGCTTTTGTGGGGATCAACCTCCAGCGCGCGCTGATAGTGGGCGATGGCAGCATCCAATTCGCCTTCCTGCGCCAACAGGAAGCCGAGATTGTTGTGCGCGGTAGGATTATTCGGGTCCAGTTCGAGCGCAGAAAGATATTCCGATTTTGCGCCCTCGGAATCGCCCTCAAGATGGCGCCGGGCACCGCGGTCGCTGGCTTTGCGCGAGCTTGAAAGCGGCCCGTGAGCGCCACCGTTGGTCTTGCCGGTCAGCGAGAATGCCGTTCCGTTTTCCATGAGAACCTCCGTCAGTTACTCAAACAATCTTGTCAAACAACCCTTTGAGCGTTGCCATGGGGTCGATATCCGGCTTCTCGAACTGGATGTCGCTCAAAGAAATGTTGAATGGTTTACCTTCTTCGTAATGCACCGGTAATTTCATTCCAAACCGCAAACCCGAACCGTATTCGAGCGCGGCCAGTTCCCATCTCTTCTCGTATAGCGTCTTGGTCGTGAACAATAGATCGACCTCCACCAGTACAAAGCCGGTGATATCAAACTTGAACTTGGGCTCGGCATATATCTCAGCATTGGCATCCAGCACGAGACCTTTTTTCGGAGTCCAATCAACGTCCACATCGGCGTGAAGCGCGCCTTCAACGCCAAGAGATCCACCCAACTCAAGCCCAGCTTTGGCATCGACGATCGGAATGCCCGCTCCAAGCGCGGCACTCACAAACAGCCGTAGGCCGGCGTGCGCAGGAATATGTAACGCCGCGTGGCCGTGGACCTCAGTTTCATCTTCGTGCGCGGGATTGTACTTGACGCCCAGATTGACATCTTGCAACTGGCCAGGTCCGATACCGGCGCTCAAGTCCAGACCACCCCCGATTTCCAGGAATACGCCGATATGGTGCCCGAGCACCGACAATCCGAAGATTGGAATATCGATATTGATCTTGAAGAGGCTTTTGTCAACCTTCTTTTCATCGAAGAGGTTGAGTGCGCTGGGTAACCCGATCTGTCCCGTGACTTCGACTTCGCCGTTCGGCAGAAAACGAATGCCGGCAGTAGCTTGCAACCATGGCGCAAGCTTGAGGGTGACGGAACCGCCGCCGTACACGGTGATCTTGTCAGCCTTAGCGGCGGGTACTTCGCCGGGTTTGCCGTCGTCACCTACCGGACGGTTGGTCGCGCCCACGGTGACGGAACCTTTGAGCATTCCCTTCTCATATCCGGCTGTCACCGTGGCGTCGAAGGCACCATCGTCATAGCTGACCATCAGCTTCGAGCTGATCCCGGGAATCTTTGGAGTGGCCTCGCCGCTGGCTTTGACGATGTAGCGGTCTTCGCCTGGTTTCTTTGTGACTTGCGCCCGTAGCGTGCCACCAGCAATGCCCGGAACGTCTTTTTTTAGTTCAACCGACCCCGCGATGACCAGGCCCTCGGCCTCCGAGTAACTGAGAGTCAGTTCTCCTTGCTCGACTGCGGGAATATGTGGCTTGACCGTACCCGACGCGTCGATCCGTCCTTCTTTGTAACCGATAGTGAAACTCGCGGACTTAACGCCTTTTAGCTTCCCCTCCTTGATGGCAAGGTGTCCCTCGACACTGAAGACATCTTTCTCGTACCTCATGTCCACTCGGAAGTCATCGAACAGCTTCTTGTCAAACTCGAAGCCGCCAGCCAAGTTGAAGCCGCCGCCGCTAGCCCCCCCTTTCAGGTAGCCTTCGCCCACTTTGTCGATGGCGAAGTTGGCTTCACCTTCGATTCCCAATTGTTTTTCGGTTGAGGCAAAGACGGTCAGAGAGGAATTTGTTACAGAGAAGGGTTTGGGGACCTTAAACTCGCCAACCTTGAAGGTCTTGGAGATTCGGAACTCGTCGCCTCGCAGTTCAAGGTCGATTCCTGCTCCCTTGATGAGGGGAATATCCGTAATAAGTTGCCCGCTGACATGTATGCCCTCGTCGGGCAGGATCTCGAACTCATTGACCTTGAGAGGACTCGCGCCCTTTTTCTCGATCTTTTCCGCCTGCCTCCTAACCGCATACGCATTGACATACCCGGCATACCGCGCGCCCGGTATGCGCATGATGTCGAGGGGATGTTCTTCCTGTTCCTTCCACTTCGCATTTTTGGGAATGTGAATCGTTAAGTGACCTAGCTTGTCGCTCTTTTCGACTCCTTCGCCAGAGGTCGCAAATTTCTTCTCCGTTATGACAAAGGGCTTTAACCAATTGGGTTCGTACTTGCCTTCGGGAGACCGCGGCTCGTTGGCTTTGTCGTCTTTTTCTGTCCAGGAAAAACTCTTGCCCACACCGCCGTGCTCGCCAGGGAAAATGAGCACCTTACCTTTACCAGCAATTTCATCCAGGCTTGAGGGCTCGACGGGGCCAAGATGCTCACCCTTTTCGATCTGGTCCTGCTTCCAATAGCTGGCTGGGCCGACGGTTGGCCCACCCTTTCCTGTAGCTTTCTCGAAAATCAGGTCATACTCCTGCTTGATCTGCTCAACGCCAGATTTGTCCTGCTTGGAGCCTTTGCCCTTTGCGCCCTTAGCTTTTGCTTCCTTGTCTTTGGAGCTGGCTTGTGCACCAGCAGCATTGAGTTTCTTGAGGTAGGCTGCCACCTTTTTATCGATGGCGTTGGCTATAAGGCTGCCCGAAGAACGGTTCGGACCGCTCTCGAGAAGCTCCATATTTGGCAACTCGTTCGGCCAGCCTGCTTTTCCATTCCAGTTAGCCAACTGGAGTTCCACGATATGATCGACATCGAAAAACTTTGTTTCCGGAGTTTTGCCTTTCCCTCCCCAATAGGGTATCGTCATCTCTTTGGCGATCTCGTCGATTGTGCCAATTGCGAAGGGCTTTCCGCCTTTACCTCGGGTCGGCACTTTGAACACGTACTCTGACGTTGCTTGGGGAAGCCCTTTGTTCGTTGGTTCTGCCTTTGCTTTTAGCTGTTTGGCAATTTCGGCAGTTTTTACCTCATTTTTCCATTTGTCTCTCTGTTTTGGTTCGCCTCTCTGGTAGTCGCGCTTTCGGATCAGTGGCTTGTGGGCTTCATAGGCCTCGCCACGATGGTCTTTTGCTTTGAAGGAAGGGATTTCAATTTCGTCGAATGTGATCGTCTTCTTGTCAGGTTTGACGATGCCGGTTTTGGGGTCATCTGCGCCGCCCTTATCTGCGGTCTTTACTTCTGCCCTCTGCACCAACATCCGGTGCACACTTCCTGTTTGCTGCACTACGTGTGCGGCTTCGTGGGCCATCAAGCGAGTGTCGGACTGCGACTCTCCCGGACCCAGCCAAATGTCATTCTGGTGCGTGAACGCGCGGGCGTTGAGGTCACTGGCAGCCTGCTGAGCGGAGCTATCGTTGTGAATGCGGACATCGCTTAGGCCCGTCCCCATGCCCGACTCCAGGGCGCCGCGGGTTGCCGAATTCAGCGGTTCACCTGGGCCCTTGGTGGAAATGGCATGGGCGGCTGCGCTTTCCATAGACGGGGCCGCCGCCGCGCGTCCTCCCCCCGCCCGGCTTGTCTGAACTGGCCCATTTGCTGACTCCTCGCCCTCCAGGTCGGCGCGCTGGATGGGGAGAGTTCCTGGTGTCTCTTCTTTCTTCTTGTCTTCTGGCCGGATTTCACGCTGGACCGGGGCTGGCGGCTTGTCGTCTTTCTTCTTTTCTTCCGGCTTGGCCGCGCGATGGACCGGAGGAGAAGCTGGCTTGTCGTCCTTCCTCTTTTCCTCTGGCTTAGCCGCACGCTGCACTGGAGCCGCCGCCGGTTTCTCATCCTTCTTCTTTTCTTCGGGCTTTGCCTGACGCTGAATTGGGGCTGGCGGCTTGTCGTCTTTTTTCTTTTCTTCCGGCTTGGCAGCGCGCTGAATTGAGGGAGCTGGCTTGGTGTCTTTCTTCTTCTCCTCGGGCTTGGTCTGGCGCTGCACTCGCGCTCCTGCCGCCTTGGGGTCTTTCTTACTGTCCTCCGGCTTCACTTCGCGCTGCACCGGCGCGGCAGCAGGTTTCTCGTTTTTCCTTTTCTCTTCTGGCTTGGCGACCCGCTGTACGGGCGGAGTGGCAAGCGCATCGTCCTTCTTCTTTTCTGCCGGCTTAGCCTGCCGGCTCACTGGACCCGAAAACGCTGGAGCAATGGGAGAAATACTTCCCGGGGGCACGGTACCGCCGCTGGCCACACGGCCGGCAACCTGGTCGGCCTGGCGTTCGTAGGCATCATTGCTGGCGCCGATTGCAACTTTCCTTTGCACGCCACCCAGAGCGAAGGGTGCGCCGGCGGGCGCCGACGCCCACGCAGGGGAGCGAGCCACGCTGGCGCGAGTGGGCTCAGCCGCCGCGGCCGGAGGCGCGACATGCGATTTATCCTTCGGTTTGCTGAGACGTTGCGTCTCACTCATGGTGGTTGACGGTCCACTCCAAAACCGCAGGCAGCAGTCAACTAAAAAATTGCCGTCAGGAAACCAGACAACCGGCCTTCATGACTACCGATGTCATGCGTCCCGGCGGCAGGAAGGGCGGCTCCTGCTTTGCGGTACTCAAGGTTGATGGCGTCCTTGAGGTCCTGTAGCGAGATCCCTCGGCGCCCTCCTGCAACGGCAAGGAGCTGAGCGTGTACTGCGGCGTTACGAATCTGCCCACCCGTCAATGCGAACCCCAGCGCAATCTGCTCCAGGTCCGCGGACTCGACAGAATTCTCCCGCGCCAAGTGAAGCTGCCACAAACGCCAGCGCTCGTCGGCGTCAGGCAAATGGAATTTCACGACCACATCCAAACGCCGCCGGAAAGCGCTATCAATGTAGTTGCCCGCATTGGTGGTCACGATTACGATGCCGGTGTAGGTCTCAAGTCGTTGCAGCAGATAATTAGTCTCCAGGTTGGCATAGCGGTCGTGGGAAGACTTGACTTCGGTGCGGCGGGCCATGAGTGCGTCGCCCTCATCCAGAAGCAGCACGACATCCAGATCTTCCGCGCGCCCCAGCACACGGCTCAGGTTCTTCTCCGTTTCACCAATATATTTGTTGACGATGGCCGCCAGGTCCACGCGATACAGTTCCAGACCCAATTCAGTAGCCAGAATGCGCGCGGCGAGCGTCTTGCCCGTGCCACTGGGACCTTCAAACAAGGCGCGCACGCCTCGATTCAATCCTCCCGGCATATCGTCGCTCAATGCGGCCGCCAGTTGTTCACGATGACGGCAGCGATTCTGCAGGGAGTGCAAGTCGTGTTCCGTGGATGCCGTCACTACGAGATGCGCCCAGCTCCCGGCCTCGTCAAGGCGGGTAGCCAGCGGATCCAATTGTTGGCGGCTGATGGTGCGGGTCGCCTGGCGGACATTCACCTCTGTAATCACAGAGCGGCGCTCAAGTGCCGCGTAACTTTTTGCCAGTTGTGCCGCCTGCCGAATGTAGCGCGCGGGAAGCGCAAAGCGGGAGGCGATTTGATCCAGGTTCTCCGCAGGATGGCCATCCAAGCTGCGCTGCCAATGACGCAATCGTTCGCTGGCCGTTTCCGGGTGCAGGTGCAGGGTCAGGGACCGCTCAGCACTAGTGCCAGTGAGGCCACCTTCCCGGCCCATGGCCACTGCGATTGGACCGCGATAGCCGCACAGCGCAGGGATTGCGAAAGTTTCTCCCGGTCCAAGATCGAGGCAAATGACGGGGACGGCATGCAACAACACGCAAAGCGCCCCCGCGATGGACCAGTCATCGTTGCTGCCTGATCTCGATCCATCCATCTCCAACAATCCGCGGCCAAGAGAGCGCGCAACGCTTCCAACTGTCTCGAGCCGATTGCTTCCGGGGAGGCCCCGCAGGACCAGTGTGCGCGTTATACCGGTCTCCAATAGCGGCCCCAGCTCAGTAAGCCGGTTCAATTCGCGGACAGGGACAATCAGTTCCTCTACCGGCGGAAACCTGCCAGGTTCGTGATAATGCGAGCCGGGAATTGGCTGGCTGGTCGGTTCACCGCGCAAGGCGCTCCACAGCGACGCTGGCACGCACAACATCCACTCGGAGCGGGGCGCATCACGATTGACGGCCTGCAGCATCCCGGACTCCAGCAACGGACGGCAGAGATTCCACGCTTCTTCTAAAGTGTCTGCTTGGCGAGCCTGGAGCACGGCCTGGAGAAGCCCGAGGGTCGGACGCCGGTGACCTGCCGGCTGCTGCAATCTTGCGAACAGGTCGGCGAAGCGCGCGTCTTCCTCTACCAATCCGCACAGCACCAGACACAAAAGACCATCGCGATCCAGGCTGGTCTCCTGGCGCAACGCCTTCAGTGGAAGCCATGCGCCAGTGCCACCCTCCCATTGCTCGATTTCTTTGGCAAGCTCCGCATCAGTCGCATCTGATATAACACCCTTCGGCAGGCGGTCGCGAATTTCATTCCAGTAGGCGGCAAGGAATGGTAGATCGTCCAAAACCTGCTTCAAGTCCTTCCCTGAAGCTCTCGCCCTGTTTTGCAGATAGCAAATGAGACAGTAAGCCGCTTCGTAGAACAGTATTCCCAGGTGACCGCGAGCCGTTCGAGGCACATCGTTGAAGGCGCCGGATTCGCTACTCACGCAAGAGCCTCCTGGGTAAAATTGAACTTCACTACCCGCCCCAGATCCGGGACCCAACCGGGATCGGCATCCAAGCCAGACATCCGCACTGGTATCGTGACCAAGCTCAAGTCCATGACGACGTCCACATGGGTAGCGGTCGCAAACACGCGAGCGCGGCGAAGCAATAGCGTCTTGGTCAATTCGCGGCGACGGCGGAGTCCGAGAGCGAGAGCAAGCCGCCAGGAAACATAAGGCAGCAGGAAGACCAGGAAACGGCGGAGATCACCGTTCAATCTCATGTCCAGCGGAACACATGCTGTGTGTTCGCGGCGGACCACGTTCCGCCATGCGGTCCAGCGGACAGAGCTGTCTGCGTTCAACCATGATGCCGCTGCCACTTTCGCGGTGCGAAGTGAAGGTGCTTCTTCTGCTATGGAATCAATCAAGAAAAAACCCTCCTGATGCCACATTTGCAGACGTTGTCTACGCAATCGAACACCTAACAAGGAAAGCGGAGGCGAATCCGGATCCAAGATCCATGACTGCGGCAAACGGTAATTCTGTTGCCCGCTAAAATCCGCGCCAGCCGTGAAGTCGGGAGACCGCCCGGCAAGGTCTGCCAGCGCCTTCCAAACCGGGTCCTGGGCAAGCGAAATGTGCCGCGGGCCAATAAGGCAACGAGCCAAGAGTTCCATCAATTCCCAGCCATTGATTCCCTCTACACCAAATTCCGTTTCCAGAATTGCCGGCAACCTAAGCGCACGCAGCAAATTGACGAGGAAGAACACGCCTCCAAGTTCGGTTTGTACCGGTTCATCTCCGATTGCAGGCCGCAGAAGCGTTGCGAAGACAGAGCTGTCGACTAACAACTGTTGATCAAGGTCTTCTGGTTGAGAAATTCTACGAAGTTGGCCTGGCGTTTGTGCAGGCTCACCATCCGCCAGTGGACTTAGGACGACGGGAGTCCGTGTGCGGGTTGCTGGTCGCGGCGTCGTCCGCTGGTGCCGCCCTTCTCCGGGAGAAGGTACATCCGCGTAGAAGGATGCAGCCGGAGAGAGGTCCGCTCCTGGTTCATTCTCCCGAGATGCGGTATCGCTGCGTGCCTCGGCCTGCGCGACAGGCGGCACCGAACCCGCATCTCTCGAGACCGCCGCCGTCGGTCCGCCGATCTCCCTGCTTTCTTCCTCCATTCCGCCAAGCAAAGCTGGCGCTCCTACCATGTGAGGATCAGCGCTGCGCTCCAAATCGGCAGTCACTGTATCTTTTTCTGAAAGCGCGGGCGATTCCTGCGGGTTGAGTTCCCAAGACTCGTACCAGGCGGAGAACGCCGCCGCAAATCGAACACTCCGTACCGCCTCGGGCACGCGATGAAGCAGGAGCGACATTCCGAGCAATGCGCAACGCTCACGGCCCAGCGATTCCGGCACCAGATCGGCGGAAACTTTGGGCAGCCAAGGCGCAGGGGCTTTTTGTGACAATCGAGTGTCCCAAGGATATCCACTTTGCCGACCGTCCAGCGGGGCACTGGCCGGTATGCGTGGGGAAGGCAAACCCCCAACTTCCGTCGAAGATGGAGTTGTCGAGCTCGACAGTCTCAATTCAAATTCGCGCGCGACTTCTTCAAAGATGTCCCAGGCCTGCGCAGGAGAAAGAGCAGCCAACACTCGAACTGCTTCCCCACGCTGACTGAGGAGACTTAGCACTGCAGGCAAATAGCGAGCCTCCCGACCCCAAGCGGCCACCAGTGCGTCAACCGTTCCAGGCGGAAGCGTCCGCAGGATCGCCTTCCACCACCAAAGGGTAGCTCTGCCGCTCAGGAGGTCGCAGGCCAGACAGGCCAGCATTTCGGCTTGATCGGCGAACCAGATGGCATCTGCACTCGCACTTACTAAATCGTGTACCGGCCGCTTAGCACGGCGATAAGCATCCGCCAGCCGGTCGCGAGCAGCGCGCTCCCACTCCGGCGCGGAACAGACGGCTTCCGGATGAGCCATAAAACGACGCGGCAGTGGGTCTGTAAAACGCCGTACCACCAGGATGGCAGAGGGCGGCATGCCAGGTGGATCAAAGGTCACGGTGTCCATCAGGCGAGCAACACGCAGACGCAAGGCTACGGAGTCATGAGAAGCACCCGTACTAGAGAAACGCGTCATTAGCTTCCGTTCCTTGACGTTTTAGCTGAGGTTATTAGGTGCTCGGCAACAAGACGCGCGACTCTTTCCCCTCCGCTTTTACGGTCCCCCGTTGTCTCAACCAAATGCACGCGCCGACGAAAATGAGCCCCACGCTGATCACTTGCGTAAGGGACAGCGGGCCGAGTGCAGGCCGGAAATCGCCGCGAAAAAGTTGTTCCAGCATTCGGCCGCTGCCGTGAGCAATCAGAAAGGCGCCAAATCGCAGCCCACGTTGAGCGGGCCACCACCGTGCCAGCGCAAATGCCAGAGCCAGCCAGAAAACCGTGCAATAAAGCTGGACGGGATGAACCGGCAACGACCATTGGTCTGCCGATGTGACCCAGCCACGAACGAACTGGTCCGCATAGGCTTCTGTCCCGGCTGGAAATCGCACCGCCCATGGCAGATGCGAGACAGTGCCGAAATCGTCGCCATTCAGAAAACAACCAATGCGACCGACAGCAATGCCGAGCGCCACGGCCGGCGCCATGGCGTCGGCAAAAGAAAGGAATCGCAGCCTGCGGGCCTTGAGGAAGAGGGCGGTAGCCAAAGCCCCGGTGATGAGACCTCCATATTGGGCTTGACCTCCCGACCAGAAGCGAATCCAAGCCCATGGGCGACCGTCCGTGCCGTAGTAAACTATCCCGAGCAGATGGCCGCCCCAAACCCCGAACAATAGACCCAGCACACTGGCCCAGTACACATCGCGCGGGTCAAGGCCCGATCTCCGGGCAGACAGCAAAGCACAGGCGAGCGCGACAAGCAGCGCCGCGGACCAGACAAGCTCTACGCTAAGGCTCGTCAGGTACCACGGCATCGCGAAGACCAAAGATTGTTCCGCCGGCGACATGCTATTGTTGCCTCCTGGTCCTCCCTTTGGGGCGGTAAATGAGGAGCCCGATGGCAAACACCCCTGAAAAGAACACGAGCGCTCCGCCAGAGACAACGTGACCAAAACAGTCCTTCTTGACCTGTCCTAAAGCAGCGATCTTGTTGGAGACTTTGGCTTTGCCATTGTTGGGAACCGCAACACGGTACAAATTGTTGGCGATTTGTTGTGCCCCCTGCAGCGTGCTTACCCACCCGGCCACATCCGCGTGAGGCACAACATAGTAACCAAAGCCGCTTTGTGGATGGACAATGAGATAGTCTTTGCCGCTGATGGTGACTTTCTTGCCCGCGGTAAGAAGGAACGGTGTCCTGGAGTTGGCCAAAGGACATCCTGTGAAGGATCGCTTGCGTTTTTTGGTCGTTTCTATCGGCAGGCGCTCCCAACAACTTGTTGAACGCGTCCTTCCAAACCACATCAACGATGGACGGCATGTTTCGAGAAACAACGTACAAATAAACATCACGAGGGTTGCCACTGAGCGGCGCCAAACCCTGGATGTCGATGGTTGCGTCACGGTTGAACTCGGAGGCTGGGACGAAATCCATGTTCCTCAACACGCTGTTGTTCAGGAAAGTTAATCCAGGTCCTATAGCTGGTCCTGCGTTGGTCCACGTCACGCCGTTATCCGGCGTAGTGAGGCCTGCCGTAACATTGAATGGGGGCTGCACTCCGCCAGACGCTCCAGCCGTAGTTACTCGCTGCAGATTTCCTTTCGGGTCAACAATCGTGGCGTTCAAAGCATACACATGACTTGCCTGCCAGGTCGATAATGTCCCGCCAGCGAGCTCGACGAGCATGCACTGATCCGGCTCTTTGCCACTTTGAAAATCGGTCAGCCAATGGTCAGCTCCAATGTCCTGTACCGTCCAGTTGAAGTTAATGTTGTTTTGCGCGGCGGTATCGCCAGGATTGATGACAGCCGTACTGGGAACATCCTGTCCGCCCGGAATGGTTTTCCATGGAGCGTTCGGATCATATGTGCTACCCCAGTCGGCGATTCGAAACGTGGCGGTGATGCCACCCGCTGGAATTGCTGTAGCCATACCATTTTTCGGACTCGCGAAGAATGTGTTGACCGGTGGCGGATTGGGTGACCCTGCAGCTTTGAAAAGTATCTTGGAAATCGGGGAATTGGTGGTTCCGATGTGGTCTCCATCAATCGAAATACCTGCCAAGGTGCAGGCAGGGTCCCCTGGTCCCGAAGACTGGTGAAACTGCGCCCAACTGCTGGGTGGCGGGAATTGCAAGAAAGCGACTACATCGGTAGCTACGGGTGTTCCTCCTCGGCCATCCGGAAAAATGGCGTTCCAGACCGTTGCCGGGGTTGCGGGTGGCAGAGCTTCTTGCATCTCAAACCACATGTTGAAATTCGTTCCGAGGTTTAGTCCGCTGTTGATACCGGCGGTGCTGATCGGCACGATAGTCTGTACTGCGAAGTCGCCATTGGTGATCCACACTCTGGTGTTGTTCATCCACGATGGGATACTTCCACCCAACGGTGCTGGAACCCCGGTCGGACCCACAGAATAAGCATTCAGATCGTAGTCCGTAGTGTTCGAGGATGGAGTTGTGCTGTGCAGGTTGATAGTCATGGCAAAGCTTGCAGGTGTTGCCCCACCGGCCTGGGTGAACCCCACATAGACGACGTTGGCGGCAGCAGGAGTCTGGGGTGGGAGCTTAACCAGCCAAGACAGAAACAACTTGCCTCCGGCTCTGATAGCCTGAAACCTGGCCGTGTCCCCGGATGTACCATTGGCCCAGGTGAAGCCGCCCGCCCCATCCCAGCGAGGGTCATCAAGTCCAGTCTTGACGGGAGGATTGAAAGTACCAATCCAATCTGGGGGTCCCGGTAGTCCGGGCACGCGATCGGTAGGCGGAGGAATACACGCCACTTGTGCGGTCGCGGAAATTGCAAGACCAGCAACAAACAAAACCACCGTGAATGCAAGTAAAAACCGCCATTCATGTAGTCTTCGACTCTGCCCGCCTAGACACAGAAAACCGTGAGGCTCAGATTTGGGCTGCATGTACGTTCTCCCTTCTTTTGCCGAGATTCACAATGCAAACGTTTTGTGCCTGAAGTTTGCGTCCCCACCTAGGGCATGAGCACGAGATCCATGGAGTAGGCGCGCTGCGTGCTGACTGCCTGATTCTTGACTCGGAATTCGATCTTCCCCGACGCACTAGCGCCGGCGTTGGGCGCAACCAGAAAATCCAGTAAGCGGTTGGCAGCATTACTGGCGTTGTTCAGATCGGCAGCAGTGATCACAACCGGTGTCACCGTGGTTTGAGCGAACAAGCCGGCTGACCAGTTGGTTCCGGACGTCACCACAGCCGTGACATCGTAAGTTCCAGCTACGGTAAAGACGGTTTGGAACGACAGCTTCGCTTGAGCGCCGGATTTGAGTTGGAGCTGACTTGGGGTGGCTGAGCCATTCCCAGCAGGCAGGAAAATGGCGCTGGAGAAATTCAAAGTTATGGTGGTATCGGGCGTCGGACCCGCCTGCCCCACAGTCAATGTCTGGGAGCCCGAGCTCCCTGCTACGGTTCCCGCGGAAGCGTTGACCGCCAAAGCGAATGAACCGCTGGACCCTAAAGGAACAGGATTGATACTGACATAGAACGTTTTCTGCTGGCCGGCAAAGAGCTGGACCGTCTTTGCTGTATTGACCGCCTTGTTCTCGTCCAGCACTTGAAGATTGGCGTTAAAGGCGGCTGCGTTTGGGGGTCCTGTGACCACCGGCGAAATGGCGAACGTGGCGTTGAGGCTGGCCTGCGACTTAAGCGTGAACTGAAAAGTGGCTGCTTGACCGGGCGTAATGGAGCCTGTAATCGGGCCCACATAGTTAACATCCACCCCTCCCGTGAGGGTGAACGCCGGCAAGAGGAAAATGGTCTGCTTGGCTGGGGGCAGGATGCCATTGCCAATCGAGAGTGTGGCGGACCTGCCCTGAGCCGGGACGTCCGCGATAGTCGTGGGGATTATGAAAACCAGTTGTTGATCGCTCGATCCTGCCTGGAATGCGTTCACCTGAACTGTGTCAATGAACACCTGCTGAGCGCCAATGGAGAACCCGAAATTCCGTCCGGAAACGGTAAGCGTTTGACCAACCTGGATCGGACCGGCTGGGGAAAGTCCGGTGATCACGACCGCCCCACTGGAAGAGCTGATCCCTCCTTCCAAGGCGGAGACCCGGTCGTCAATGGAGCTGATCTTGTCGAGCACAAGATTGATCAGGCTGGAAAGAATCAGATCGCCCTGCTTCACATGGTTAGCTATTGGTGCCATGTTCGTGCTCCCTCCTGCGGTGGCAGTGCAAAACGTCGCTATGCGTAGTTCGCATAATCCCAATAGTTCAGGTCGTACTGGGCATTCCCCTCATATCGAATATGGCCATTGGCGAAGATCAAGCAAGGCTGCGGCAGGTTGATGGTCGCGCCAGCAACAGCCTGCATGTTTTCCCTGAGCCGGTAGAGCCAAAACATCTCCCCGCTCCCTAGATTGATAGGTGGCAGAAGCAGCGAAGTGTGCACCAAGGTTTCGAGCTTGGCTCCTTCAATAAAGACCGGGTCGCGGTAAGTGTGACCCTGGAAGAATCGTTGGTAATCGAGGCCGATAGAAGACTTGGCGCCACCAACCGGAATGAATCCGGTCGCCGGTAAGTATGCGAAGTAGTCCGCGGCAACCACCGAGGCCAGCGCGGATGCGCTCTTGATCGCCGTCAGTAACCCCGCCAAGTGGCACTGGAACTGTAAGAACATCGCCAACCCTTCCACCGCGCGACGACGTCCTGCGAGGGGCGCCCACGCGTCGGAAGCAGTTGGCGGAAATACCGGCCGTCGTACGGACCACATGTCCACGAATTGCAGCCCGGTATTGGTCCAGTAGAGAAGCGCCAGCGGCACCTCGCAATCGGTGAGCTTGGCCAGATCGTGCAAATGATCAATCGCTCCGTATTCGTCGAAAAGTGAGCTGCCATTCGAGCGTCCAAACGGATTCGCGGGGAAGTTGGCGAACTGCTCCGTGCCAAAGCAGAGGTGAGCAGCACAGTTGCGGAATCTCGACATCCGCGGTGCGATCTGAGCCCGCAGATTGTCCGCGGCTGCACCCGACGTCTTAGCGAGCTGGGTCCTCAGCAAGTCCAGTTGCGTAGCCAAGTTCAGCGCCTGCCCAGCCAGCGAGTTGGGATCGGGCGACGTCCCCAAATCGAGCGCCACCGTTCTGAACTTTGCTCCTTCGTCCACATAACGGCTGCCGCAGGTGGTGGCAGCGCCGTCGTCGAAAACCTCGGTCTTGGGTGCGCTTTCCTTGGAGAGTTGGGACGCGGGCATCAGCGTAAGCACATACAGACCGGGATTCGTCAGTATGGGGATCTGTGGCGGCTGGCAGACCGCAAACAGGCCGGCTTCGGCATCCTCCACCTCGGCCTGGGGAACCAACGCAAGGTCGACGTCCGCAGGGAGAGCCACAGCCTGTCCTTTGCGGTTGAGCGCAAGGCCCTGGGTCACGTGCAGAACCGATTGAGTTGCGCTTGAACTGGTGACCCTTACCTGCAGTCCGTAAGCGACACCATCGCCGATCGCGCGTGCGAGTTGCTGGTGCTGACGCGCGTTTGCGGTCTGGAAGTCCGTAAGATCTTCGGCGGCCAGAATCCGGCCGTTGAAGAAATTGGTATTGCGAATGCCGCCACTAAGGACTGGCTCCAGAATATCAACCAGGCTCATTGTTCACTCCCAGCTTTCATCGCGCTGCTTCAAGCCTCACAATCCCGCCATGCCAATTGCCTTGATCTCAACCATGAACCCGGCGGCCGTGGCATTGCCCAGGGCGTCGACGACCCGCACCAGAATCCCGTCATCTTGAAAGGCGAGAACTTCAAACGCCAGGGGGACCGCCTTGGGCACCGATTTCGCCATGGCGGTGCCGTTCACCAGATAGGTATGAGTTGCGGGCGAAGCGGTTTCAGGATTGACATAAGCTGGCGACCCACTCCAATGGAGCAGGTAGAGCCCATCGTCCGGACTGCCCGCCTGGTGGACCGCTGTCAACTCGTTGTAGGTTGGACCGAACGCAATCGCGCCGCCTGCAGTGATCAGGTAGGTGCCGGCGGCAACAACGGAACCTGCGCTGAAACCACCGCCGGTTCCCGCACCTCCGCATAGCAGGGATTCCTGCAGGAGACGGCTTTGAATCAGGAAAGGCCGGCGGGATTCGTCAATGGTGACTGCGCCCGTCACCTGCCAACTGCCATTCACAGAGAGATTCAGTTCCGCCAGGAGCACACATTGCTCGCTCGAAGCCTGACCGGCGCAGGGCTCCGCCTGGGCTTCCAGGGTCGGCCGTACCTCGGTGACCCAGACCAAAAAAGCCGCGCGCAGAAATTCGCGCGCATCGTGCGGATGAAGATAAAGCGCGGGCCCGGCCCAAGGTGGCGAGGAGAGCGCCGGCGAAGCCAGCGGAAGCGACCCTGTCGGCGTGCGCAACTGACGAACCAGATCTTCCAATTGTTGCTTGCCGATAAAGTCCACGGCCGCGTCCGTGATTCGGATCCTTTGCAGCAACTCTCCAAATTCACGGATGTGGTCCTCTTCCACTTGTGGCGGCCGGTAGCAAAGACGATTCGCAAGCGCCGGATCCACGGCGGGAGAGCCCGGAGGCGAAGTGACCAGTGCCTCCCAATCCACGCAGAGCTTGAGTTGGAAGGACTCGGCGATGCGCGATGCCGCCATGGTGTCTTGCTGCGTGCGGCAAGGCTCACCTGGCACTGGTACGCTGTCGGTCTGGCATTCGCGATAGCAGAGAACCACGCAAAGAGAAAGGCTGGTCGGAGGCGTTCCGAAAAGGGCTTGTAACGCATCTTTATTATTGGTGAGCCAATCGTTCAGCTTTGCGCACATCTCCTTTTGAACGTGGATTTCCTGGCCCTGAGGGTTGATGGCGACTCCAGGCGCTACCCTCACTTCCAGATTGACTCCGTCGACGACACGAACGCGCAGGCCGCAGATCGTGCCATAGCCATGCGCGAGCCGATATTGCGAACGGTCCTTCTCGATCACGTAGGTTTGCTCTTGGCGAAATTCATCCACGCCGAGCACTAAACCAAACGTATAGTTCACCCGCTTCAAAGGATCCAAGCTCTGGGTTGTGGGCGTTACCGTCTGGAATACGCTCATGTGCACCTCTCTTGCGGTCTGTGCCCACAGCACGGCTGGACCGTCTTGCTTCGTCCGATCGTCTCCCGGTCAGACAGATTCCAGGGTTCTACCCAAGCCAGGTGTCCGCCCGCGAGATAGTCCCTTCCCAAAACGATGGCGACCGACCGGCTCCCCTGGCCGAGCAGCGTGTCCAAGCCCACCCGCGCTTCGCCTACCCGGAACATGCCCCAGTACAGCCGGGTATCAAAATCGGTGTGGGCGGGTTTCTCGATTTCCGCGATGCGCTCGGCGATGCCCAGTTTGGTCAACTGGGTTTGGGGATCGTCGCTGGGTGTGACCGGCACCAGCACCGTGAAGCGGTGCGCATTCCGTGCGGTAGGAAGAACCACCGATACGAACTGAATCCAGTCCCGCAGTTTTCTCCCGCCGGCAGGCAACGTGCCGGGCAACTGGACTTGATCAAAATCTGCAAGCGCAGCCGTGCCTGCGAGACCGTAGGTATTATTCAGGTCGCCGATGTGCGCGTACTGCCTTCCGAGGAAATCCCGATACGCCCGCAAATCAGCATTGGTTACGGCAGCGTAAGTGAAGCCCAGAGCTTCGCGAAGGAACCGTCTCCAGTCGGCCGCCTGATTTTTTTGCGGTGGCCTCACCGGCGGCAAAATCAGTTCCGTATCGTCAAAAGACGAATAAGTTGAGCCCCAGGCGGCATTCAGACTGGCGATGGAAGAATAGCTGGCTCTTAGGTACTCCCGAAACAGCGTGTGCAACGGAGCTGCTCCCTGAGCTGGTGTCCACGAGGAGGCAGCGGTTGTCGAGCCGGGGCCGAGAACGTCGGTGGGATCACCATAAACCACCCCGGCCGCATTGCGCGCAGTAAACCGCTCTACCACCCTCACCGAAAATGAGCTTCGATGGTTTGTTCCGCATGCCTGGTTGGCACAACTGGAGTTTTGAAAGAGCGACTCATCAGGACAGGCATCCAGGCCCAGCCGGATAGCGCGCACCATGCCAGCGAGGGTGCCGCGCTGGAAAAACATTTGTGGAGCATGGGAAAGCACGAGACGGCGCGTGCTTTCGCTCCATCCCAAATCAAGCGACAGTCCAACCCAACTCGCCAGCCAATCCAGATACTCTGCCGGGACAGTCCTGGTGTCGAACAAGGTTTGTACTTGTTCAATCTTGCCCTCCAGCACGGTGTAGAAGCCTTCGATATTGGCTAAGTAGCGATCGAGAAACGAGGAGGAAGCGGCATCATCGCGATACACTGCGGGCAAGTATTGCCGCAGATACGAGAATCGCGGATACCAGATCCGCAAGGCGTGCAAGCGCGGCGTGTTGCGGCCGGTTCCCTGCAACGTGAGTTTCAACTGCAAATAGCGGCCGCGCGCATTCTGGAACAGCAACTCCCAGGTCCCTACCCGATCGGCCGGCCCGGAAAGCGGTGAGTCATAGAAAGGCAGCTCGGAGCCATCGCTGCGCAGGTAAGGATTGGGCTCCTGCTGCCAAGGAACGGCGGGCAGCAGGGACCTTTGGTCCGCCGCGCGACTCTGAATGCTGACCCGTGCTCCGGGCGGGATACACGCGTCCAGAAGTAGCCGGTGCCAGATACATCCCAGTTGCTTGCCGTCAAAGGCGGTCTCTTCGTCGGGGCTGGCAGTAGCTTGAGCCAACGGAAGCTGCAATTCCGCTTCCGGCTTGTAACGCGAGCGCGGCTGCTCGACGAGTGGCCACCAGCGCTCTTCAAAGTCGTAGTAAACCTCGGCCGCGGCGGCAACGATTGCCTTCCCACTAAAGCGCCGCATGGGAAGATAGCGCGGTAGAGGTTGGAGCCAATTGTTCTCTGGCTGCGCCTTGAGACGAAACGCAAACACCTGCTCACCATCAATCCCGGCAATGAAGAGGGTGCCGGGCGATGTTTGCCCGGAGTCCGGATTGGGCACGAAGGCAATATCGTGTCCGCGCACCGAATCCGATTGTGGAGTGCCGTTAGCTTGTGTGGGTACGAACGCTGCCAGAATATGATTCAGCGACAAGGGCGGGGCGGTCTGTGAGCCAAAGTAATACTGATAGACAGCCGAGAAAGAACTTCCCGGAAAATTGTCTAAGATCATTACGCTTCCATCCGGCAGCGCTTCAATCGCGATGGGATCAGCCAACGGCGCCAGCGATATCGCCAGACTTGCCGTAATCTGCCGGGAGTAACATTGCACTTGCTCCGGCCGGAGCTTTCCGCTGACAGGTACAAAATCGTTGTTAGCCTCCGGATTCGAACTGCTTACGATTTGTGCTTGCACGCGCAGGTAGCGATCGAGACTCCAGTAAACCTTGTTGATACGATCCAGAATCCAAACGCCGCCATCCCGAGCTGGAGCCATATCAAACGGCGAGAACGCAACGCTCGCCGGCCACAGATACTCGAGTGGCGCGCCACCGCCATGTAGATCGAAAATTAGCAATCCCTTTGGCTGTGTAAGCCCCACCACGAGATAGTGGTCCCGAGTAACAGCCAACCCACAAAATGCCAGATCGGAGATCCCAGAACTCTGCGCGGGCGTAAAAGGATCGTCGCTTGCGGTACAAGTAGGTGCCAGGTTGGCGGCGGACCAGAAATGCTCAGCAGTGTTTTTCGAAGCACCGAGGAACCAGAGGTCCTTGCCGCCGTCGCCAATCCAATACCAGTTACCGTAGCGGTCGCGTCCGGCGCCGCGGCGTTGGTCCGGAGTGAGCGGGCTCTGCCCGCTGGGTTTCGGAAATATGAACAGCTCCTGGTGCAGGCTGAGTGTCGCATCGGCGTCGTTCCAATCGAGGGACGGTTCTTGCGGCGGAGAATCAGCCGGCGAACCGGAGACTTGCGCATGCCAGTCCGCCTTTCCGTACACAAGATGGAATCGAGTTTGGTTAACGTCCATGTTCGAGACTCAAGGTCCGATACTCAACAACTTTGCGGCAATACCGGCACGGCTACGCGCTTCTGCGCGGGTGGAGTGTCCGGGGTAGTCAAATCATCGGGATCACCCAGGTTGACGCCGACCTGGTCCAGCCGCGGCAATTGCAATCCTCTGATTGGAATTTGATCTTGTTTCGTGGAGGCGCTGTCCCACATGGTCACCCCGCGCACCCGGCTAACTCCATCCACGCGCACGGCCTGGACCCAAAGATCAATGGACTCGACCGTTTTGGATAAGGGCCAGCCGCTTCCGTTCGGTGCGTTGGGCCCGCCATGAAGCGGCGAGAGAAAATCACGAATGGCCTGCTTCACTGCTTCACGCACCGGAGCAATGTCACGACCCGGGACCACGTCAATGCCAATCGATACTGACAAGCCGACGTAGGTGGGACCTTGTACCACCACTTCGGTGGTGAGCAGGCGGCGTGGCTCGAGATAGTTACAAATTGCATCGAGGAACAGGCGATTGGGCAGCGGTGCTTCCGGTTTTTGCGGATCGTTGGGGATTACCAGCAGGTTCACAACACCTGGATCGGTAACCGGCAATACTTCCACTCTTCCAAGATCGATTCCCGGAGTATGTTGCACAATGTCCACGAAGTCGGCGCTGGAGACCGCGCGGTGGCCGTTCTGCAGATAGTTCGGAATGTTGCGTTCCGCATCGGCTGGCGATTCACCCTCGTCCCCACCCCACGTCGGCAGCGGGTTGGTCACCTTGAAACCCGCGGGCAACTGCGGACTGGTTCGAATTGCTGCAATGCCCAGGTTCCCAGCGCGGCCGCCTCCATAGGCGTAGCTGGCAACGATCTGCACACCGGCTGGTGGCCGCGCCCCTTTTAATCCAGATCCGACCTGCACTCGTCCTGATTCGCGGTCCACGGTGAATACTTTGGGGGTGGGATGCGGTGAGGCCGCTGCCGTTGCACCCGGCGGCAACGAGGGATCGCGAACCGGGACTTCCGGAGGAGCTGCTTGCAAATCATCAATGCGTGTCCAAAGTTCACCGTTCACCGCCAGCTTGACGGTTTCCGCGATCACCGGGGTGTTCACCAGGGTGAACGCTTGATCCGGTTCGCCACTGCCGGCGCCTAGCGGCTCCGCCAGGATCTGTACGCGCTGCGTGATGCGAGCTGCATTGATTCCAGCCCAACTGAAGTTGGCTTTCAGCGATGGCGAAGCGGCCACCCCGTCAGGCGCCTCCGGCAGTCGGATTCGAATCCAGGTGAGCAGACGTTTGCGTATTTCCGTATCTTCCAGCGTGGGGGGAAAGTCGCCTACGCCATCTTCCAGAGGAACCTGGTTGCTCCAAATGCCCATGGATTCCGCCGACGGAAGTGTGAGTTGCACAAGCGTAAGGTCCTGCAACGGACCAGTATCGTTGTCAGGAGTACCATTCAGCGTGAGATAAACCGGCTGATTGTTAGCGTCTGTGCTGCCGGTGGCAATCTGATAGCGCAGTGAAGCGGGCTGCTGATTGGTTGCCGACCCGTTTGGCAACAATGTCCGGGTGGCGGCTTCGACGGATGGCATCAACCCCAGAGTGACGGTTTTGCCCGCGATTTCCTTTAGAACATCGCCGGGAGAGACATTGTCGCCTGCCCGCACCAATAGCGCCAGCCACAAACTGCCGTCCACCGTGGCGCCATCGGTCAAACTCACGGAATGAATGGCAGCCGCAGTTGTGGGCGGATCCATAGGAACGGTTTCATAGAAATCCAAACTTGCGGGATCATCGGCAAACGTACTGTAGAGCTGGGTATAGGTCGCCTCCGCGTCCGCCAGTTTGTCGCTAGAAAGGGTTTGGCGAATGTAGACCTTCATCTCGATGGGAAGGACATCCAACGCGTTCCGGGTCACAAATCCTGTTTTGCCTGCCGTGACCGGAACATTCGCCGGCAAAGTTATGGTTTGCAAAGGACCGCGCTCATTGGTAATGGTCACGACTCCTTGCGCAGCCGACGCCGGGCGGAGCGACTTGCCGATCAACTGGAGAAACTTGAGGTGATTGCGTTCAGGAATCAAATTGCTGCGATAGAGCAAGTTCTCCGTCATGAAAGCGAACAACTGCAGCAGCGTGACTCCCGGATCGCTATCGGTAAGATTTGTGTACTCCGGGTTGTGCACCGGCACGCGCGCCAGCGCTTCGCGGAGAATATCGCTGTAGCTGCGGTCATCGAGACTGGGAACCAGCAAAGGCATATTCTTTTGAAATTCCTATCCGCCCAACTGCATCCTTAAACTCATCTGTGCATTGGTTTGTGTTGCCACCAGTTGATACTGGATATTGGCCCGGGCTGCGCGCGGATCGTTGTCATCCTGGTCTACGCTCACCGATTGCACTGTGATCCGCGCTTCCCACGCCTGTAGCGCTTTCTGGATCTCCGCCTGCAGCAAGGACCTGGTAGCGACAGTGTTCGGTTCGAAGAGAAAGGCGCGTAGTTTGCCGCCAAAGTCGGGCAACATCAGGCGCTCTCCCGGCGAGGTCAACAGAATCACAGTCATGGCCTCCCGAATGTTGTCCGGGCCACTGGACCATGCCATGCTTCCGTCCGGGCCCAAACGCGGTGGAAAACTGATTCCCTGTCCGTAGATGCTCGCTCCATTCATGGTCATCCCTTCGCCTTCAAGGTCGGAATTGGAAAGCAGATTTTGAAAAACGGGAGCCACCAGAAAACGATGTTCAGCAGCGTCAGAAAAATCATGAGCACAATGAAGGCGCAGATGGTGATGATGGGGATGGAAAACGAACAGATCATACCCAGCCCAAATCCGTCGGGGTCGGCCAGGTCGCCTTCCATCAACTGCTTCAGCCCTTTCACGCGACTCATCTGCTTTCCCAGTTGGTCTGAAATCATGAAGCCCACGCCCTTGTCGTACTTCCTGAGGGCAGCAGGGGTTGTGTCAATGGGCAGTGCCACCTGGATGGACCGCGCCGGTGCGTCCGGATCAAAAAA
The DNA here is from genome assembly GCA_020073185.1 of Terriglobia bacterium. Lineage (NCBI taxonomy): Bacteria > Pseudomonadati > Acidobacteriota > Terriglobia > Terriglobia bacterium. The sequence goes on along the minus strand of JAIQFT010000044.1, from coordinate 23,618 downwards.
CGAAGCGAGCTGAAAGGGCCGACTGGGCTCGCTTATCACCGGAACCATCTTCAGGCCGCACTGCGGCCGCTCATACACGCAGCGCACCACGTACCAGTCATCTCCCTGGGGATTCTCTGGGTCTTTGGCGGGGGTGCGGACCATTACCGGAGGCGCCGGACCGACCTCGTCCAGAGCAGCTTCCGCCAAAACTTGGAGGGCCCGCGGCTGCAATGGATCGCTGCCGCGGCGGATCAGCGCCGACAATTGCGCGTCTGAGGTATCGCTCAGCATCGGTCCCGCATAGCCCGTAGGCACGGCCGGATTGGGGCCTTTTGCGAGGACAGCATTCTCAAATGTGTTCTCGAAGTTTTTCGCGCTCTGGATCGCATCACTCAGCTTCGAGCGGGAAGATGGCGGCTGCAAATTTGCCACTGTAGTGTTGAAGATTTTGTAAAGCGCGAGCTGCTTCGGCTTCGGGCCCAGGCTCGAGGCTGGCGACGAATGTTGCAACACATTCCACACGTTCGGTATGTGTTGGCTGAGAAAGTTGGCAAAGTCTATGAGGATAAGAGCGGAGGCTTGCGCGATCCCGGTTGCTATCTGGTCTTTCGCGTTTTGTGAAAGCGACGAGGAAGCCTGGGTCTCGTCGCGGTAATCAACCAATTCCACCCAGGGATCCGACACCTGCCGCTGGAAGTCGATCTTCCTGGGATCGTCCGTCGTAACCGTGCCCTGAGCGGCGGTTTGGGTCACTTTTCCGGCCACATAGGTCTGACGGCGGCTGGCCGGAATCAACCCGGTGAACAGACGCCTGCGGCTTCCATTCGCGCCGAATTCGAAGGCAGACATCGGCAGTCTCTCTTCGCCGTCTGCCAGGCCTGCGCCGTCCACTTGGGCCCAACCCGACGGATCCGCCGATAGCCACGCATATTCGTCGCAGTGCTGTGGGTCGAACGTGCTGCAATCTCCCGTTAGACCAACCTTGGGCCGAATCCGCCTCACTACAAAGGTGGTTTTTTCTCCCAGGTTACTTTTTACTTGATGGTCAGGGAGTCCTGGCTGGCGGCAGACGAGCGATCCAGCAACCAGATAGAAACGTGCATGCACGGGTTGAAAGAACTTGAGGGGCGTCTGCTGAGCATCGTCAGTCTGGCCGGTGGTGCTTGAGTCCAAACCCACCGCCGGACTACGCCAGGTCTCCCCTTGGGCCACGTAGTTACGCAGGCTCTCGGGAGTTTTCGACACCAGCCCCTGCAACTCTTCCATGAACTGATCGCTCGAAAAGCGCAGGAGCGTGGGGCGGCGGAACGGTGCTTTGTCCATGCTCGCCGCCAGTTCGGACCACAGCGGCGAGGGAGTCAGCCATTGAACGCGTGGACTGATCAAAGTCTCACCAGATGTTTCCCGCGCCAGGCGTATAGCTGGCGCTGATGACGCTATTGGTGATCACGGTATCGGCCTGCACAACTCCGCTGAACTTCGACATGCCTGCATTGACGGTAAGCATGCCGGCCGAAATCTCGGCTGTACTGGCATTGACCGTGACTTTGGCAGAGGCGGTGACCGTGATTCCCGCCGTCTCCAGCTTCACGGAATTTCCATTGCTGTCTTCGATGGTTACCGAGCCCGGTCCATCCTGCAGCGTGATCTTCTGGCCGGCAGGCGTTTCCAGGACCATCTTTTCCTGGCCGTCGGTATCGTCCAGAGTGACTTGCACGCCGTTACGAGATCGGATCTTCTTGATGAAATTCCTGCCCGCACCGTCCATGCTTTGCGGGGGTTTGTCCTGACCGTTCCACAGACCCCCGATGACGCAGGGATTACGCGGATCGCCTCCCAGAAAGACCACCAGCACTTCATCATTCACGTCCGGCACAAACCAGGTGCCGCGGTTACTGCCGCCCATCATGGTGGAGAGCCGGGCCCAGGTCTCGTACGCCGCCCCGGCGCTGTCGGGTGACCAGGGCAAGGAGACTTTTACCCGGCCTTGCCCATCGGGGTCCTTGATGTCACGCACCAACCCGGGATAGGCGCCGTAGAAACGGCCGCCGTAACCGCGTTGCGACCGCGATTCGACAACCTCTTCTGTCCACTCTGCCAGCATCGTCAATGTCCAATCCCCGGACGTTCCACCGAGAAATAAGTGCGATAGCCGTTGTTGCCGTCGAAAACGTGCCGCGCCGCGGTAACGTAATAGTTGCCTTCGAAGATCGGGCCAATTCCCTGCAATTGAAGTTTCGTGCCCACTCGCAGGCGTGAGTCGCCTTCTGCAACTCCGGTGCCGGTGACAAAACGCCGCCCGGTTCGCCGGTAGTCTGCCTCTGCCAGTTCCTGGGCTTCCTGGGAGGTGAACGGCATGTCGTGAACGATCTGCTGGTCGCGCTGCCCAATGGCCTTCCCCAACACCGAGCTTCCTCCACGATCGCCGTTCAGTTCGCTAGAGAGTGCTGCCTCGGTTGCTTTGAACTTAATCGGCTGTTTGCCGGCAACATCCCATCCACTCACGGTGAAACTGCTAACTTGCCCGGCAATGTCGGCGAGTACGGCGAATTCATGCAGCCCTTGGCCATAGGTGAGTGTCACGTCTCCGGTTTTTCGGCGGTTTCGCGCCTTTACGTAGAGAGTTCTGTCGTCGACCCAGAGCTCAGCATCAACGGCCCGCGCACGCTCGCGCAAAAATGCCAAGTCACTCTGGTTCACCTGTGTCAGGACACGGTGCGTGGGCCCAGTCACATCGACATTGGTCTGCAAGCCATATTGCGAGGCCACCTGCTGAAACAGGTCTGAATCGGTAATGTTTTCGAAACTGCGCGTACGCCGTGTCATGCGTAAGTCCTGTAACCGGTCCTCTGCCAGCACCAGCACTTCGGGGGGGCGATCCCGAAGAAAGCGGCCTTCAATTCCCATTACCCGGCCCTGAAAAATCTGCCCCGCTCCTTGTCCGCCGCCGATATTGATTTTCATGCTCTTGCCAAACTCGACCAGGTTACGATCGAAGTAGAGAAATCCAGCCGCATTCCCTTTTGGCCCCCAGTTGGCGAAGGTGACTTCGCAACGCGAGAGGCCCGCCGAGGTTTCTTCCACCAGCAACTCTTGTAGGCCGTCGCTCAGGGCTGGTTGTGCCTGCCCCTCGATCTGAAATGTCGGCCTGGCCGGATATAAACCCGGGGCTGCACCGTTGTCCGGCATCGCGCTTACCTCAATGCGCCAGCAATCGCAACGCAAAACGATTGCGGCGCTCCTGAATGTCCGCCAAGTCCAACGGACGAAGCGCATTGTGCGCCGGTGGTGGAGGCGGAGTGGCACTGTCCGGCGGCTGCGCCGGAGCCGGCGGCTCTACCACGACTTCCATCTCGTTAATGATCACCGCCATGTTTGCCCTCCTTTTGCAGGTTCATTGCGCCATACAGGTACCGGGAAATCAGCGAAAGCAATCAAACTCCACCCCCGAAACCACCACTGGCGGTGAAGGACGCGTCGAGCGAACCGCCGGCGCCGGCGCTGATGGTGCCCCCGCCCGAAACGCTTCCGCCCGAAACGAACCCGAGTTGGCTCCCAGCTCCGACGCTGACACCGGGTTGCGCACTACCGCCAATCCCTGCTCCCACCGACGCGCTGACGCTGCCCCCCACTCCAGCCCCCGCGCTGAACCCACCGGTTACGCCAACGCCACCACTGATGTCCACGCCCAGTTGTGCCGCGCCGGAGACCGACACACCTGCGGAAAGGTTCACCAGAGCTCCCGCAGCCAGCATGCGCGGATTCTCAATTCCGTTCGCCAGCGCTACGCTTTTCCAGTCATCATTGCCGGCTTTTGCCGCACTCTGCTGGAGGGGCTCTCCTGCTTTCATCACTTCAAAGGGCTGCACCCCTGGGGCATCTCCAAGCGCAGCGCTTTTGGCGGGGTCGTAGATGATTTCCTGTTTGGAAATGCTGACGTTGACGCTGGCCCGGATCGGCGACCCGGTCGCGGAAAAAAGATCCAGGGTTTCGTCCATGGAATCCATGACTCCGTCAAAAATGAAGGTGCCCCAACTGAACCTGACTCCGGGCGGGACGAAAATGTCTTTCTTGCCGGCTACTTCCTGGGGCTTCATGAAATAGGCCACCTCGCTGGTGAGCCGGCGAACATCCTCGTCGCCACTCAGCCTTCCTTGCGCCAGCGCGAGAGTGACGTCAAACCACAACTCGATGGTGAGTTTGGTCACGCCTTTACCGACAAACTGGGTGGACGATCCTTTTGGCTGGTCCCCTCCGGCTTTCTGATTGCTGAAATTTACTTTCAGCGTCTGCGGGTTGAATTGCACCGTGAAACTCTTTCCCGGCTGTCCTTTGGGACCGGTAAGGTTGGGGCCACCGGTTTTGGGCCACCAGATCTCCACCAGCTTTGCGACTTCCAATTTGAGTGGCTGCACGGACATTTCTCTTCTCCGGTCTAGGTGGTCGCCGGCTTCAGCCGCAGCGATTCGTAGGCGATTTGCATTTCTTCCACGGCAACAATTCCATCCTTGGCATTTAATACCGGGGCCTTCAGCTTCACAGGCAGGCATCCGGTCAATTCAAAGACTGCCTGTTCGCTACGGTCGGCGGCGAGCATCACTACCGTGGCGGAAGTGCGATAGCCGCCCTGCCCAGGGGTAGCCAATTTTTGAAACCACCTCCACAAATCGAAGCTGTTAGTCATGCCCCGCTTCAAACTTAGTTGTCCATAGCTCATCGGACCCGCCAGGTGCACTGGCCCGGTGTTGCGTCCGCCTTCGCGTATGGTTTTCGGTTCCAAGATCACTTCCAGCCCGTCACAATCGGAAAACGCAGCCCCACAAATCGGATTGCTCACGCCATCTACGTCCTTCAGTTCAATCAGGACTTTGAAGTTGAATGCAGTAAATGGCCGTGCAGCCGGCGCGTTCTGCTCAGTCGGTGGGACCGCCATTTAGAATTCCTCCGTAAGCAGAATTTCTCCGCCGGTCTGAATTAAACGCACGGTCAGAAACTCCAATGGGAAAGAGGGAGCTACCTTTAGCTCGACCACAAAACGTCCCTGCTCCAACATTTCCGGAGGGTTAACGGAGCTGTCGGTGATCACGCGAAATCCGTCATCCTGGAGATCGCCGGCGAATGCGCCGAGAAGAAAAAGGTTCCCCAGAATGTCCTCGAACCTGCGACGAACAATATGCTGCAGGGAGGTATCGTTCGGTTGAAACACAAATGCCATTCCATCGCGCAGGGCCAAGCGGCGCAGCAGGATCAACAAGCGGCGCACGTTGATCTCACTCACCGCGGAGTCCGTGCTGAGGCTGGATGAACTGAGACACAGGAACCCCTTCGATTGCTGGGCAACGAGGTTCACGCGCGCGTCGAAAAGGAGTTGCGCTGCTCTGTCTTCCAACCGCGGATCGACATCCACGACGCCCGCCAGAATCTGGTTTGCGGGAGCAAGCCAAGCCCCGGCAGTGATGGTGCGGTTGGCAATGCTGCCGCAAATCGTTCCGTCGGGCACGAGGGAGCGAACTGCGTCGCTGGAGTCGTCGGCGCCGTCCCGGACCAAGGTCCAGGGATGGTAGAGGGCGCCAAAGCTGAGAATGTGTTCGGTTTCTTCTGGCGCAAGTGCGCTGATCAGCCGGTCCTTGTAGTCGAGCGCGGGATCCGTCTGGTAGCCGCCGGGCAAACTCATGACCGCGAATATGTCCGCACGCGCCGCGCACAGGCGCAGCATGGCTTCGTGGATGACCAGGAGTTGGTCTTCACATGGGTTGGTCTCGGAGCTCGACGAGATCATCTGCCATTGAGTTCCGCCGTCTTCGCCGAGAGCCACCGCAGTGTTGGAGAAAGGGCTCAACTCGGCACTACGTTCGGCGGAAACCCGGAAGTAAGAGGTGCGCGTTGGGACGCGCCATATTTCAAAGGTCGCTTGCGACCCGCGATAGATGATTTCGGCGAAGTCGAAAGCCGGGTCCTCGGCCACCTCCAACTGAAAAATGACATGGCTGTCAGCACCCGACCAAGTCAGGGTGATGCGCCCGTGGTTCTTTTGGAGTTGGTCCATCACCGGGGCCTGAAGCGTCCCTGGATCACAGACTTCAAAGGCCTGCAGGGGAAGCTCGTCCGTGAGGGTGTTCGACCACGGACTAATCCCAGCTTCGCCGTTGGCCCGTACCCGGAAGTGAGCGCGTTCCGGACACCCCGTGCTTTGTAGCAGCGGCTGGGATTGCTCAGTAAGTTCCTGCCATTCGCCGGCTATCGTGGCAAACTGCGGATCGGCCGACTGCTGTAGCGTGTAACTCGTCGCGCCATCTACTTTGCTCCAGGAGAGCGTGATCTGGCCGTCCGCATCGGGAGCAGAAATGCTAAGCAAACGCGGGGCCGGGAACGTGGATTGTTGCGCGGCAACCGGGACCCATCCGCGGTGTATTGCATCCGGTAGCGCCAGCAGGCTGATCTCGCCAACCGGCAAGATTGAATGCATCTTTACCAGGGGCATACCCGGGGGTCCGCTTTCGCCCGGAAGTCGCAGCTGATATTGCTTGTGAAAAGCTTCAGTCAACAAGGTGGACACGTTAGAGTTCTTGAGATCCGGATCCAAGAACAGATCCGCACTGAAGAAAGGGCAAGAGCCGGGATTTGCAGCCGCCAACCCATCGCGCTCTAATGCGGAGCCGGCGAGTGGAGCCTTCGGTTGAAAGAAATCATCGCGTGGAAAACCAGGGACCCCCAACGGAAGGTAAACAACTGGGCCTTTGCTGTCTTCAGGTACGGCCAGTGGAAAGCGGGGATGACTGACCGCATTCCACAACTCGATACCCAGAGGCGCGCCGGCTTTGTCCGATGGAGTAAACAGTTGAGCGTCTGTCGGCAAGTAACCCAGATAGCGCGGCTGATTGGGCGCAAGCCCCAGATCGGCAAGGCGCACAATTTCACCACTGGCCTGCCGCACCCACAGCTCTAAATCTACGATTTCGACCTGGGGTAGGGACGTATAGCGTTGCACGGCCTTATTCGGGTCCAACACCCACCAAGCATCGCCTGCAAAAATTCGCACACTTTCCGGATTGCCCGGCGGCGATGAGGGCGATACGGTTGATTCATTCGCAACGCCGCGAACCGTGTCCACCAGAAGCAACAACGCGGTAGCATCGTCGGGCTGCAACGAAGAGCTGAATTGCAGGCGCAGCCATGAACCCGCCTGGATACCATCGGTACTTGACCTGGTCGTCTCCAGTACGAATTGCTCTTCTTCCATGAAAAAGCCAAATGCGATCAGGGGCGCCAAGGAAACGTCTTGCGGCTGCGTCAACCAGTCCGCTGCTTGGGGGGCGGGCAGTTGCACCAGCGCAGACGAGTCCGGCGGCGAACCGGGCGACAAGCCGGCGAAATCGGATTGAACCGCTGGTCGGAACCAAAATGCGTCAGGCCCTTTCAAAAAGCTCTGTTGGGACGGACGCGATCCCGTGTCGGGAAACGGCAGCGTCTTTACTTCTTGAATCGGAAAATAAGCAACGGCCCCGGGGACTGCTGGAGAAGTCGTTTGCGAGTCGGGAAAAACCAGCCGCAGCAAATCGCCCTCGCCAACTGGGGAAACAATTCTGGGCGGCAAAGCGACGCTATAGACGTTACTCGTGTGCCGCACCGAATCAATCGCCAGCGGCACCAAGCGCAACATCGCGTTCACCATCAGATCGTCGGACCAGGCGCCTTCCGACCGCGCCTGCGCCCAGCCCGCTTGCAGCAAGCCGTTGCCGCCGGATTGCAGCAGACCGGGAATCAGGAACCGGTTTGACTTGGCGTTGTCGTTGTCGGCGACACGCACAATCCAGCAGCGCCGTCCGCCATTGCGGAAGAATGCTCGTACCGCGGGAGGCAACTGCGCGTGTGCCAGTTCGCCACGATCGGGGTCCCAGGCCAGCATCTGATCACGCCCATAGATCTCGTGAAAACGTCCCACGTCTTCCATTGCCAGCGGAACATCCAAAGGGCCCGAGGCGGCAAACCCGACGAAGGCAGGAATATCCATGCGCGGCAGCACCTCAGGAACCGGAGGCGCCGCCGTCTCAAAATAAACGCCGGGAAGACGACTCGTGCTCATGGTAAACAGCCCGCGACGCGCTTACAGTTGCTAACCAACTTCGATGTGTTCGGAAGCAAGCACCAGCTCTTCCACCGCCACATCCGTGCCCTTTCCCGTCAGCGACGGCCCCGTGTACTTCATGGGGCGCGCGTTGGTCAGGGTCCAGGTTTGCACTTCCGTTCTTGACGGGTCCTCACTGAGCAGCGCGATGACTACGGTTTTGAGGACATCGGGCCCGGTGTTGCCTCCATCCCGCACGGCCTTCACCCAGTTATGAATCACCGTAAGATCACCCACGACACCGCGCTTCAAGGTGACGTCCGGTACCTTGTAGGACCCGTTGACCTTCATGGGTGAATTGTCGGAGTAGTTTCCGGGGCGATATTCGGCAACGTGGATTTCCGTTCCCAGCCCGAATACTTCCTGGAAGCCCGCATTGGTGCTGGTCCCGTCTTCGCCAGCGATCTTCACGCGAAAATTAAATTGACTATAGGGACGCTCACGTGGCACGGCCATAGTTCTCCTCCCACTTCAGCGTATGAATTCGTCAGGCTTGTGAGCCCACCCATTGGCCGATGCGGAAGATCACAAACTCCGCCGGACGGACGGGTGCTACACCAATCAGGCAAATCAAACGCCCGTTGTCGAAGTCGTTTTGGGTCATCGTGGAGCGATCACAGCGCACGAAGTAGGCTTGCTCGGGTTTCTCGCCCATCAGATGGTTGGATTTCCATTCGTTGAAAAGAAAATCCTCCACCGTCGTCCGCACGTTCGCCCAAAGCAAGTCGCTGTTGTTTTCAAACACGACCCACTGCGTGCCCTTGTCTATCGAGTGCTCCAGGTAAGCGAAGTAGCGCCGCAGGTTCACATACTTCCACTCTGGATCGGAACTGGCTGTCCGCGCACCCCAGAGACGGTATCCCCGGCCTTCAAAGAAACGGAAACAATTGATGCCCTCGGGATTGAGAACGTCTTGCTGCGCCTTGTTCAGCATCAGCTCAAAACCGATCGCGTCCTGGACCACCATGTTGGCCGGGGCTTTATGGACACCGTACAGAATGTCGTTATCGGCATACAGGCCAGCCACGAAACCCGCCGGTGGAAGATTGGTTTCATCCTCGGTGATGGGATCGATGACGCGGACCCACGGGTAGTAAAACGCCGCGTGAGAGGAATCCATCTTGGCGCGGAACTCACGCACTTCAGTCAGGTCATGGCCATCGATTGAATCCAGCACGGCAATCCGGTAACGCATTCTCTCGGCATGAGCAATCAGGAGTTGTGAGACTTGCAGGGTCTTGTCCTCGAAGTTGCTGTCGGAATCGTTGCGCCCGGAATAGCCAGGGGCGGCAACAATCGACACATCGCTTATGTCTTCCAACGCTTTGAGGCCGGTTTTGTTTTTGGGGTCGTCGTCCTCGCCCTCATAGCGGGCGGCGGTGGGGCGCCGGCCATCGCTGCCGCCACTCAAGCTGACAATGATTTGCCGATCCGTGTCGGCCAGTTGATCGTCGCCGAGTGTTTCCAGAATGCTGAATCCGGTTGAGCGGCCGAGTATCTTGTGCAGGCGTGCAGTTTCCGCCGCACTGCGCGGTTGCGACATCATGATTTGGGCGATTTCTGCCCCGTTCTTGTACTCCTGGTCAGGATCGAAGATGAGGGGAAGTGTAAGTGCCATCGACCGGCTGTTCAGATCTTTGGCGAAGAACTGGCTCAGAGATTCAGGATGGTCAGGATGAAATGTGAGATTTTGGAAAGAGTCGGTCCGGGGAAACCTGCCGGGATAATTTATCTGCACGCCGACCGTCACCACTCGCACCAGCGTCACGCCTGGAATAAAGTCTTTTAGCTCCAGTGTGCCGGAAGGACTTCCAACACTGCTACCGTGGAAGCGCCAGCTCCACTGGTTGGGGACGACAGTCGTGTCGAAATACTTTTCCGCCCAGTAGACGTCTCCGAAGGGACCTGTGGTCGAGGGAGAAGCAGTCGCGTCTGAGATCCATACCAAGTCATTCATGTTGACCCCGCGCAGCGCCGGATCCTTCGGCGAGGTCGGATTGACAGGATCGTGAGGCACCCCCGTAAGCACGTTCTTGGTAACGTGCACGGTGAAAATAAGGCCGATGTTCCTGGTCGCGTCGCCCACCAGGCCGCCAGGATAGCGGGCCTGCAGAGAGATGGAGGGAGAGGGCGATCCCGCGATCGCATCGGTGATCGCCCCGGTGGCATAGGCCGAGTCCGGAATCGCGGAAACAGATTCGGGCGGCTCAAAAATTCGCACCACATAGAGCCGCTTACCGCCGTTGTCAAAGAAGGAGCGCACACCCTGGGCCAGATAGTTGACGGACTCGCCAGTGTCGGTAAATTCCAGTTCGTCCAGGCCGTGATAGATCCGCTCAAAGTCGGCGAAGCTGGTGAGCAGTTCGGGCGGGCCGCCCACGGGGCCAAACCGCGCGGGACCGACAAAGCCCGCCGTGCTCGTGCTGACGCCTTCAATGCTCTTCGAGCGAAAGCTTACTTCTTCCACGTAAACGCCTGGAGCTAGATACTCAGGCATGATTTGCCTCCTAAGGCGAAGTTGCCGTTTGAGAAATCAGTAAGACTGGAGACAACTCTGCAGGGTTGGTCAGAGTTGTGCGCAGAACAAGATCTTCCCCATATGTCAGAACCCCGGTCCATTCCGCGACCGGCGGACCTGCTTCCGTTTGCCAAATAAGCGCCGGATGTTGTCCATCGAGAATGCTTTTCAAACTTGGGATTTCAGCCCATGGCCATTCCACATCCGGGGTGTCCGCCAACAACAGCCGAAATCGGGAGGGCTCATAGAGCACATGCACGCTGACCGGCCAAGTCATGCCAGAAGGCGAACCTTGTCCGCTTCCCGGAGGCGAACCCAGGCTCAGTCTTCGTACCAGCGGAGAAGGAAATGTGACTAAGGCACGCCCTTCATCGTCGGCAATGCCGGTCCAGGTTTGGCCGTCCAGTGTGACCCGTACTGCGGCGTACCTGGCAGGCTGATCGTGGGCAACATCCCGCAAATTGGCACGCACCGCTGCCATGCCCACAGCGACTGGACGAGTAGGGGCGGAAAACAGATAGGCACGTGCATCGATGTCTGCCGGACTTCCAGTCCCCTTGCTCAGGAACAGCCCACGATAGGGCAACGGCAGATCTACTCCAAACAGTGTGGGAAGAAAGCGGCCAAGAGGGTCGTTTGCCGTGATCACGAAATTCAAGGTCAGCGGGGGGCTCGACGCGGCTGAGTTCGGGCCAGGTGGCGGATACTCCACATCGTGCAATCCCGGCAGACCCTGGAAACCATAAAAGCCGGAACCGGTACGAAAAGCCGTAGTCGGCGGGTAGCTTGTTCCGGGCCGCCGCGCAACCACTTCGAGTCCGCCCTCAATCGGCTTGTCCAAAGCGAAATCCCAGAACTGGATGCCCAGTGTGGTGAACACACTGCGTCTCTCCAAGGCGAGTCCTGGGCCGGCGGTGAGGGTCGAGCTTGCCATTTCCTTTTCCTCGATCAGCCCCTGCTCCGGTAGTCTGCAATCCGTTCTTGCACCGGAATTCCCAGCGGCGCGATCGTAACGGCCGATTCAATCTCAATCATTCTCGCCTGGTAAGGCACGGAAAGCTGGTACACGTGGTTGATCATGACCTCCCAGACATGGAACATGTCTTCTACGCTGAGTTCCGTGAGACCCACATCCACTCCCTCGTCCGGGCGGAAGACATTGGGCTGGTAAGCGTTTAGCACGCTGGGGGGCAAGGTCGAGTTGTCTTCCATCACTCGCATCATCCAGCCCGCAATCTGGTGCTGCAGAGACGCCTTCTTTGCCCACGCGGTCAACAGAAAATGCAGATCCAACGGCAGCTTCGTGGCCTGACGGCGGCCATCCGGCAGCAACCGCCCAGCGGGAGTGCGGTAATTTCCGTTCTGATAGACACGATAGAGAAACAGGGAGACACCTTCCTCCATGGGCCGATTGAAGTCCTCCGCTACATACACCTGAAAGTCCAGCGTGGCGCCATTGAAGTCGGCGGGATCGTAATTTGAACGTAGCAACCGCACTACCGCTTCACACGTACTGGCAATCGCCTGGGTAGTAGCCATGGTCCTGTTTCGTTTCTTTTACCTTATTGCTCCGCTTTCTCAAGAAAGCGTTCGATGGCCCGCGGTTGTTCCTGGTTGAGCCGGAACACTTCTGCGGAACGCGCCACCGCTTCTCGTACCAGCAATCCTTCAGAAACCAATAAAGCCAAAGCTCGCGTGACTTGCTCGAGGCCGCTGTGGATTCTCTCGTCCAGCAAACGAAAGTGCGCGATTCCTTCCATGGTGTCGGCTGCGCCGGGATTGCGGGCGAAATATCGCAGAATCTCCCGCGCGACCTCGCGATCGGCTTCCGAATGTTGGGGTGCCAATGAAATCCCCGGTTGCACTCCTGCTGCACGAGCGAGGCCAACCCGCGAGGTCATCCGCAATCCGCAGTGCGGAAAAGAGATCGCCTCGCGCGGCGCGCTTGTCAGCTTGAGTGAAGAGACCTGACCGACCCGGGCACAACGAAGTTGGCGGACGGAACTAGTTGAAAAATCGCGGTGTGGATGCGGGAGCTGAAAGTCCCAGCAGTAGGACAGAAAAATCCCTGTGGAAATCGTTATGCGAAATTGCGGCGGTCGATACCGTAACGCTTCACCAGCCTGCCGAACACGCGACGGTCCTTGCAAGCAGCCTGCGCGGCGCGGGTCACGTTGCCGCCGTTTTTGCGCAGGACTTCCTCCACGTAGGCCTTTTCAAACTTCTCGATGGCGAGGGACCGTGCCAAACGGAAATCATTGCGCGCGGCATCCTCTTCGCATGAAACTACCGGCAGTCCCAGGTGAGCAGGAAGAATAGGAGCTCCAGAACAGAATGCAACTCCCCTTTGCACCACGTTATGCAGCTCGCGAACGTTCCCTGGCCAATCGTAGGCATCGAGCACCCGCAAGGCTGCCAAGGTCAGTTTGGTTGCCGGAGTGGACGAAGATATCCTTCCAAGAAAGTGTTGGACCAACAAGGGAATATCGCTGCGCCGTTCGCGTAGCGGCGGAAGACGCAAGGGCAACACATTCAAACGAAAATAGAGGTCGGAGCGGAATTGTCCCTGACGGACGCAATGCTCGAGGTCGCGATTGGTAGCTGACACCAGCCTGAGATTCGCGCGGTAAAAGGTCTGCGCTCCCAGCGGGCGGTAGATGCCTTCCTGGATGAAACGCAGAAGCTTGGCCTGGGCCGCCAGAGGAAGAGAGTCCACTTCGTCGAGGAACAAAGTCCCTCCGTCGGCCATGGCGGCTAGCCCTTTTTGCTCGCAATGCGCGTCCGTGAAAGCGCCGCGCACATGTCCAAAAAGTTCGCTCTCTACAAGATTTTCCGGAATTGCACCACATTCGACAGGAATAAATGGGCCGGCGTGACGCTCGCTCAGGCTGTGGATGGCGTGAGCACAGAGTTCTTTTCCGGTTCCGGTTTCTCCTAACAGCAGGACGGGCGCGGAACTGGCCGCGACGTTCGGAATGGCGCCAATTGCAGCCACGAAGGCCGGATCATTTCCCACCAACTGGGAGAGTCCCAACTCTTGTCTGAGTTTCTGGCCGGCCAGGAGTATTTCATCGGTGGGGGCCTTCATGATCCTGACCGCCCGGTACTCCAGTTCCTCGGCCCTCACCGGCGAAAGCACGAAGTCATCCACCAACTCTGCTGCGGACCTCACCATACGCGGGTCCCACGCGAGCGGGAGCACAGCCAGGGTCGGGGTTTTCAGCCGCTGTTCGCGCAGCCAACTGAAGAAACTCATTGGCCTCGCCGAAGCTTGCGCAGCCACGAAGATCACTAACTCCACACTCAAACGGTTCAGATCGGGAGGGGCTACCAGATTCCAGATTTCCCGCTTGCAGTCGAAACCACGTTCGCGAGTCAGATAACTCTGCACGCCGTCCGCTGGGGCGGCAGGTTCGTCCTCGATAAGCAATAGTCGGCGCAACGTTCTTACCTCATCGGACACCGCACACGGACCAGATAAACAGGAGTCGGCTCGACATGCACATCCCTTGTTGCGCGGCAACGGGCGTCCGGAAGCCCTGCTCTGTCCCGCAACTGTGGTGGTGACCAAACAACGGGCGTCTGGTCACATCGCGGAACGTAAGCGCCAGGCAAAAACATCGTAACTAGCCAGATGGGCGCGGGACGTCGGTTGCTCCCGCCCAGAAAAAATTTCCATCCAGATCCGAATACCAAGTGGAATTGCCATTCACGCGCTCGCCGTCGTTCGTGAAGCCAGAAACTCGGACCACCGCATTAGCCGGGAGCACGCGGATAATCGGACTGAGTGTGCTGGGTCGCGTGCCGCGCACGCGCACATTGGCCAGCACGCGAACGGAAGTCTGAGCGGGAATGCCGCCCGCACTCGCTGTCGGTACATTCTTAATGAATGTGTCAAGGTCAATCCAGTCGCCAGGACATGTCTTGGAGGCACGGATCTCGCGGTGTCCGATAATGTGGCTGCGGTCAACAGAAATGTTCCAGCGCCGCGCGATCTCGCCCACGAGCGCAGAACTGGTGGCTACTTGAGCGTCCGTCCAGGCATCTTCCTTACCTGGGAGACCCTCGTGCTCGATGCCAATGGTGTAGTAGTTCGGGTTGACGTTTGGCTTGATCAGCGTCCACGTAGGCCTCACCACGATTCCCGCGCGAAAGGCGGTGTCGGATTCGTCGACGTACTGGTGGACTTCCCCGTTCTTGCCCACGCCGTAGTGCGCTGAGACGCGTGAGTTGGGATCATTGAAGTGCTGGTCGGCACTGCGAAGGGAGCCGACAATGATGTGGATGACAATCGCCTCGGGACGATAGGGCGAGGGCCGGCCCTTGCTGAAGTTCGTGGCGGCACAGCCAATCCAGGTCTTCTCCATGGCAGCCTCCTATCCAACCAGCGCAGGATCGCCCTGTTCCCCACGCAACCACTCCGGCATCTGGCTGCTTCCTGTTTGGGCCGCGTCTGAGGCCTGTGCCGCGGTCTCGGGCGTGGTCGAACGCGCCGCACGTTGCGCATCGTCTTTCTGGGCCGCAAGCGAGCGAAGCTGGAGCAGAGTGGCCAACGCCTTGTACCAGAACGGCGCCCCGAGACTCAGCAGAACTGCGGCGACAAACATTCCCAACAACTTACTGAATGAAAAAGTCTGGTTCCACCGCAGGCGCCAATGGTCGAGACTGTCCGGGAACGGCACCAGTTCGTTGGTGGCGAGAGCGGCATTCGCCTTGTTGATCCGGTCTCGCAATTGCGCAACCTGCTCCTTGACAACGACAGCATCCGCCTTGGTCTTGTCGTCATTGGAACTGGATAGGGCGGTTGAGTCCTTCTGCATCTGGAGCGCGGCCGGAGCGACTTGCTCGACGATGGCTTTCCTGGCGGCGTCGTCCAGATTCAGGCGGTTGACCAGCGCAATCGCATCCAACTGTAAGACCAGCACGACCAAGACCGCAACTCCGTAAGTTACGGCGCGCATATAAGCCGTGAACCGCTCACTGACTCGGTCAATGGTGCGGTCGAACCAGGTATGCACACCGCTGACGAACTTACTCTCCGCCTCCTGGATAATGGCAATTCTCTGCCGAACGTCAGCCGCCAGCTCGGGATTGTTACGTTCGATCTGCAACGCGAGCTCACGAATGCGCGCCAGCGTTTCTTCGGGCTTCGGTATACCGTTGTTCGCCAGCAAAACGCGGAGCGCTTTCTGGTCCGGGTCGGCGAGGCTGATGACCTGCCCGGACTTGTCGAGTCCGCTGCTGCCGTCACTTTGACCAGCCAGTTCGAGCAACAGCTTGACGAACTCCTCACGATGAACCACCGACCCAAGCCGGCCGGTCGCAGTCTTCAACAGCGGGAAACATAGCACCTTGTCGATGATCCGGCGAGCGACATCCTGTTCCAGCTTGGGATCGAGCTGACGCAGCAACTCGGAAAGCCCGGTGCGCAGGTGTTTTCCGCGCGCGTTGACGAGCATCATCAAGAAATGAGTAATCGCCATCACGATCATGCTGGCCAACAGCATGACGGTCGATACACCGATCAGAACATCCAGTGATTTCAGCACAGTCTCACCTCCGTTTCCGGTACGCGCTACAACGACACCAGCCGTTGCTGGACGACGACATCGCCGGGATTCGGTACTGTGTCGAGCGGCGGTAATGGTTTGCCGTTTTGCATCACGTAGAGCGACAGCATGGCCGTCGGAGCGGTGACATTGAGATCGGGACACAACGCCTGCGCGACCGCAGCCATCAAGAGCGGGCACAGGGGGCGGATGGCGTCACCGGTATACACATCCAAGTCGTTGAACGTAGAGGTGGCGTGCTCCCCGAACCGGGTGAGGACTTCGACAGCGCGCGAGGGCGACTGCCTGCTCTTCGGGTCGAGGAAGGCGAGCATGTCCTCCGCGGCTTGCTTGGCGCCCGTAATCAGCATCGATTCACAACGCAACAAACTGACCAGCCGCTGGTCAGCGAACCCGTTCAGGCCTGACGCCATCGTCTGGAGCGCTCCCGCGCTTTGCGGCTCGTAGTAACCGCGAACCCCGCTCAGTTCTGGCTGGCCGCGGAGCACGTCCTGAATCTGCTCCAGAACGCGCGCCAGATTGGCGGTGGTGTGCGAATCACGCACAACCGCTTGGCGCAGATCAGGCTCGAGATAGTCCCAGTAATCCTGCGTGTCCTGGTTAAAGCGCAGAGGGGAATCGAATGCGATGTTGGTGGATACTGGAATCGCCTTGCAGACCAGGAGTGCGGTCGAGGCGGCGAGGTCCGTATAGCGGCGAGGGTCCGCGAAGTGATACGAGTAGATCAGGTTGCGTACCGTCGCTTGGATGGAGCGCGACATCGCGGGATACCGGCGGCGAGTATCTTCCGGCCGGAGCCTGAGCCAGAACGAAGCTGTCTCGGGCGGCAGGTTGATCTCGAGTCGCACGCGGGTGTCACCAAAGTTGTCCGTACCGTTGAACGACTTCTGGTCAATGTACTTGTCCAGGTCGCCGATCCACTCGGAGAAGGAACCTGCGTCCACGTTGCCGTGGAACAGCATGGGGAAGTAGGCGTCCACGTAGGGTTTCAATTGCCAGACCACGGCAGGACGCCTCATCTTTGGCTGTTGAAACACGTAGGAGTAATTGCAAGACACGGATGGCCTGCCGTACGTGCGGACTGCACCGCTGGCATAGAAGGCAGCGACGGCAAGACGGCTGTCGCGGCGATTGCGGGCGGTAATGGCGTCTTCGGCTTTCAGTTCATAGACGAGGACGCGTCCGTCCGCTTCGTCCACGGCTCTAGCGGTGGCCAGCGAGCTGATGATTTCGTCCGTCGTACTGGAGTAGAAGGGCAGAGAGACTTCGACGTGCCATTGCCGCTGCGTGTTATGGGTCAGCACACCGGCATGCAGGGTGACGCCGGTAGCTTGCCGCAGGAGCAACTCGTCGAAACTTCCGCGGAGCGCGTCGCCGAACCGTAGTGCGGCATCCTGCTGGTTCAGATCGAAGCTGACATCGAGAAGGGCGCTGGAGGCGTCGGCGGACTGGTACTTGGCAGCGATCGAAAAGCCATAGCTGTGGTTCAGCGCCTTCACGGCCTTGTCGTAGAACGAGGGCGCCTGCTGCAGGATGGAGTGGATCAGTTCGCGCGCCTTGGCGAGCGCAGGGATATTGTCCACCGGGCCCAGCAGCGCGGTGAGCTTGGCGACGAGCCAGGCATTCACCTTGGAGGCGTCATTGGCGCGAATCGCGTCTTCGATCTGATCCAGGTTCAGCCGCTTGGTGATTGCGCCCTGTAAGCGCATGAGCGTATCCTGCAACGCGCTGCCGTCGAGAATGGCGGCGGTCTTGGCGGCGACATCCTGAAGCTCGCGGAACTCGTGGATGCCGGTGAGCGCGCTCAGCACGGCGCCCTCGGCAGCCGACTCCAGCCATTTCCCTTCCGCCGTATTGAAGAAGTCCACATGGCTGAGTTGCGCCTCGATCAGCTTCCGCACGGTGTCCTGATTGGTGGTGGAAATCGCGGCTGCGATGTTCGCGACATTTTTCAAAGCCGCCTGGTCGGGTATGTGTGCCCAGATACTCGCAGCCACTTTCTGCGGCAGGTCGTCCCATCTTTGCAGCACCGCGAGCAGTTGCTTGCGGGCGGCGTCGAACGATGCGTCAGGACTCTTGCCGGTAACTTCCTGTACAAGACTCTTGACCTCGTCAATGGAGAGCTTGGCCAGTTCACCGGACAGCGGCTTGTTGGGATCGGTCCAATCTTCAAACACCTTAAGGTCTTTCACGACCTGGAGGCCGTGAACGCCAAAAACCGCCTGCACGAAATCCGTGAACTTGTCCGGGGTGACGGTCTCGCTGGTGGTAGCGTTCACGCCGCCGTCAAAAGAGAAGCTCCAACCCTTCTTTGCGACCTTAAACAGCCGCAAGCGAACCGAGCCGGGATCCGCAGCTTCGCGTGAAACCACCAGTGCGAATTTGCCATTGGCGTCAAAGCCCAGGGCGACCGAGATAGCGGCATTGAGTTTCAGGCCGACATCTCCTGCCAAGCCGCCGATCTTCAGTTGCCGCACCCAGTTGAAGTCGTATCCATACGAGGCGGCCAGCTTAGTTTCGATTTTTCCGTCTACCTCGGTAATCAACCAGGTATCCAGGGCGAGATCATTCGGCCCGCGGACGGCAGCAGGCATCTTCCAGTTCTCGACTGTACCTTGCACAACCAGGAACGCATCCGTGTCAGTCCTGAAACGGCGCACCACGCCAAAAACTGCTTCGTGACTGCCGTCCACGCCAAACGTCACTTTGGCAGGCGCGGCCAGCGCGACCGATCCTGCCACCGACCCACTCAGGTCGTATCCCCAACGAAGGAGACAATACCCCCACCCGGTCTCGTTAGGCAGCAACAAGCCGCCGCCTAATTCCGTGGCGATGCCGAGATCCGATACCAGTTTTGACCCCTCGCTGTAGAGTCCGATTCCGGCGTAGGCGCTGGCGGTACCGCTGAACTGCACCTGGCCGGCGGATGAGCCCAGCTTGATGGGTTCGCCGGTGGTAGCCTTCGCGCTGATCTGGCCGATGCCGACCTGCCACTTGGGAAAAGGCTTGTGGCCCGCGATCGCCACCAGGGAGCCCGCGTCTCCGCCAACCGTGATTTCCACCGGGCCTGCCTTGAAGCTCTTGGCAAGTGGCTCTGCTCCGTTGCTCATGATCGCCTCCGCTCCGCGCGCGGGAGGTTTCAGATCCCGCTCCCGCTCGGTCCAGAAAGGTCCTGGGCTGCGCGCCTAACGAACCGCACCAGCCGCCGGTTTGGCCGGTGAGGGCTGAAGGATTTCGTCAGCCCTGATTAACTGCATCGCCGCAGGCCGGGTCTCTTTGCCAGCCTCGAGGGCTTTCGTTTTGTGAATCTTGTCGGCGATGCACTCGTGGTAAATCGCAAGCGCCGACACAGTAGATTCAGCCTTGTATGCTGGCTGCCGGGTCGAGAGCGATTGCCATGCGGCATAAAAAGGACACAGAAATGGGCCTGGCTTTTCCCCCTGTATCAGGCGACCGGCACGTTGGCTCTGTTCAACCTGAGCAGAATGTTCAAAGAAGGGGCAATACCCGCGTCCCCCTGCATTGAGTGGCTGCCGCCACGCGATTTGCGGGATCTTTCGACCGATCAAGCCTTTCATGCTGGTCTTCAGGATGTTCGATGTGGCTGGTCCGGAGGATTCGATCAGCTTCGCGAAGGTCTGGAAGCATCCGTCGGCGATCGACTTGCGCACCCGCGACGGCTTGAAACCGGTGGAGCGGCAAAATGCAAAGGTAGGATTCAGGTGATCCGAATCGGACGGAAAAACCGCCATGGTGGCAGCGTCAACAATGCCGTCCACGAATGCGGTGTTGCTGGGGCTACGATAGGCGCTGGCCGGGTCCAACAGCAGTTCGAGTTGTTCGTGAATCCGCTTCGACGAATCCTCGAAGGAGCGGATCTTTACGTTGTTCGCCAGCAGCTTTGAGCGCTTGGTGATGGCGATCAGATTATCAAACGGCCCGTCTCCGTTTTCGTCTTCCTCGGCGCGAATGTCCAGTGAGCCCACGATGAACAGGTCCGGGGCCTTGTGGCGTCGCCGCAAAAACTCGATTGAATCCAGGTTGGCTGCTTCACGGTGTTCCCGTTGGATGTCGGCGAGGACTTCGATTGCCGGGATGAACGGTAGATTGTCGAACATACCGCCATCGGAAAACTGCCTTTCGAACTCTCCTGTCGCCGGGAACACATCGCTTTCGCGGCGCGGCGAGAAAATACAGGGAAACGCGCTCGAGGCCAGCGCCGCTTGCACGAAGTCGTAGGATCCCGGAAGCCTGACCTCATGCCGCCCGAGAATGACACACTCCTCCCGGCCGATATCGGACGTCGTGGCGAAGAACCCGATGTTGCGGAAGGGCTGTTGCCTCTGAAGGTCGATTTTCATTGCTTCGCCCAGGAGAGTGCGTGCCGTCGGCTCTAGTAACGAGGTGCCGATCACCGCTGTGCTGATGCCCAGTCTGCCGAGTGAATTCTCTTTCAACTGCTGCAGCAGCGTGTTGACCGCGCCAGTCACCTGCCCGGCGACGAACTGCGCCGCAATCACCGCGGTCTGCTTCTGGGGAATCATGGTCAACTCAGAAATTGCGTCGATCAGCGGCGCCGGCGCACCCACGATCGCAAAGCTCGAGTCGGAGCGCGATCCTTTCCGGATCCGGTTGCGGATCTGCGCGGACGATAGCCGAATGCCGCGCGCGCGAATCCCAAGTTCACGGGTGGCGCTCTTGAATTGTCGTGTGAACGCGATGCGTTCATCAACGTGCAGAAACACGTCGATGATGTTTCCGAGAAGGATCAGGGCCTGCTCGTACTCGGGCACCGTAAGCAGAGCGCCCAGTGCACCTCCCATGAGCGTACCCACGGAAGCTCCAACGATCATCTGCGGGCGGATCTGCGCGCTGAGCATGCACGCCAGCATGCCTGCGTGGAACGGGCCGCGGAACACACCCCCGCTGGCCAGCAGTATGATTCGCGGCTGCTCGCCGGTTAACATCGGAAATCTTCTGATGAGATCTTCGCTTTCTCGCGCAGGCCGCTCCTGTTTCGCTTCCAAAACGGCGAGCGTACCCGTGCAGGCGTTGCACACCTCCGGTAGCCCGGCCGACCCTCCGAACTGGGCGCGCCGTGGGGCAACGGCGGCCCTGAGCTGCGTGCAGGCGACGCATTGATCGGGTTGCGCCAGCCGATTGATCTCGTCGCCGTAAAGCGCCTCCATCGTTCGGCGGCAGCCTTGCGCCGTGACCTTCAATAGCTCGTCGGGCTTGGGGCTCATCGGGTTCTTGAAAGTGATGTCGCCTTCCGGGCAGATCTTGCCGGCGTAGATGTTGCGCACATCCGGAGACCGCGCGCCGGTGCGAGTACGGATCTCTTCCTCAAGTTGAGCGGTGAAGTTGGTCTGCAATACTTCGAGCTCAGTGTCCCTGCGCTCCTGGAGGCGCAGCGCCTTCATGCCAACATCCACGATGTCGTTCGCCCTGCGCTGGTCCTCACGGCCGGAACCGGCGACCGGGTGCGTGTACACCACGTGGATGCTGGGGGCTTCTCGTCTGGACAGAAGCTGGTCGCCAATCGCAGGATGTCGCTTGAGGAACATGAATAGCGCCGGAATCGGGTTCTTGCGAATCACGGCGCCATCGACGAGGTCAATCCTTTCCGGGGCACTTGAATCGTTGCCTGGCCTGCCCGGTTCCGGCGTCGGTTTCACCCAGTTCGACTGTGTCTGGGGGGAAAGCCCCAACGGCGAAAACAAGCCCGGCAGCGCGACGCAGGCTGACAGCGCATCGATGAGCGGGGTTCCCTCGGTCGCCCACAATTGCGTGGCCACCACCTTTTGGCTCAGTTTCTGCAATGGCGCGGCAACCAGCACAAGGGCCATGGGATCGTAGCTGAGCTTTGGGGAAACGCCTTCGCTTCCAAACAGCCGGGTGAGGCGAATGCGAAGGTGAAATTCGTGTACCAGGTGACTCTCAAGTTTGACGCTGCTAAAGATTTGCTTCGTGAGAAAGCGTGTCGGCCACCATGATGACTTCCCGCGTGTCGTGGGTTCCAACCGGTAGAGGCGAGACAGAGAGTTGCGAAACGCATTCCACCGATAGGCACGATCCTCGCTGCGCACAATCCACGATTTGAATGCGCGCCAAAGCACCCATATGGCGGCTACGATGGCAGCGGCGATGAGCAGGTCTCGCTCGTGGCGGACTGCAAAATGGAGCGCTGCCGCTCCGGCTCTACGCAAAATGCGCCCATAGTGGTAAACGCGGGACCACACGTCCCGCACGAACAGCCTTGGATGCGCAGATCGCGACCTCACCCAAGGGACCACACGTTGCACCCATCGGACGAAGATGTAGGCAGCCGGACCGAACAGGGCGGAGGATATCAATGCGGCGATGGACCAAGTAATCCAACCGAACAACGGACGCCGAAATTCCAACCTGTGCCACCGGTTTGGATGGAATCGGCGCTCCGGAAACCACTGCGGACAGACTGCTGTATGCACGGTAAGAACGAAAAACACGATGAGGACTTGCCAAGCATAGGCGAGGACGCGGAGAGTCTTGGGTTGTGGGTAGTTCTCCTTGGCACGCACCCGCGCTACCATCAGGTCCGCGATCCGGCCGATACTGAGCGGCAGCCGGGACAGCCAGTTGCCGGCTTTGACGAAGAGATATAGCTCTTTACGCGCCTCGAGTTCCAGACGCTCAAACTCGGCCTGCGCTTCCGGATTTTGGAACAGTGCGGGAGTGGGATCCTTGACCGGCGGCATGTCGGCGTAGAAGTCGGACTGGTCAGGCAGGCCGTCCCAGATCACACTCATCGGCTCGTTGATGAGCAGGTCGAGATACTTGCGATACCACGTCCAGCGAGCGATCTCGCGCTCAATTCCCGCTTTGGCTTTGGCAAGATCCTGATAACAACGTTGCAGTGCAGCCGCGTTAATTGCGCCTCCCGAAATGCCGGCAGCCACCAACGGGGGAGCACGATCGGAGGCGAGATAGGCGTGGACCACGCCCGCACCGAACGCAATCCCGTTTGCGCCGGCGGTGAAACAAACGGCGTCCCGCTGCCCTGCAGCAGGTTTCTTGTTCGTGATTGGCACCGGCGGCAACCTCCGCCCTGCAGGTTGCGCACGGTAAATCCAAGGAGGTCACCTGGCGCGTAAATCTCGATCTTGTTCCACTTTCGGAACAATGGAATCCCGCGCTGATGGGCAGCGTTACGCTTATGTCACTAGCGGACGCCGGTTTGGAGAGCGTCCGTAAGACACTGAACTGATTAGAGTTGGTGGGCGGGGAAGGGATCGCTTACGGACTAATGCAACTAGGAGTTCCCCCGGCTCTGCCGGGGAGGCTCCCAAAGTTTGACAGTTCCGGGAGTATGCCGTCGCATTGTTTGCGCGTGCGATTGAGCAGCGTGTGCGTGGCGGTTTTGCAAGCGCACAGCTTTCAC
>JAIQFT010000043.1 GCA_020073185.1 Terriglobia bacterium | reverse complement strand
GTGTCCTGCATCCACAGCAGGCGGTTGCTGACCGCCCGGTGCGTGTTCATTGCCCCCTTGGGCTTGCCCGTCGAACCCGAAGTGTAGATGACGTAGGCAAGATGATCTGGCTGCGCGCCGTCCTGGAGGTCTTCTCCAGGCTGGCGAGCGATCTCCTCCCACCCCGTGTCCAGGACAACCACCCGAGCCCCTGCGTTGGCCCAGCCTCCGGCAAGATTGGCCTGTGTCAGCAGCACCGGGGCGCGCGAATCCTCGATCATGTACGCCTGGCGGTCGGCCGGATAGCCGGGGTCCACCGGCACATAGGCGCCACCCGCCTTCAGGACTCCCAGCAGTGCCACCACCATCTCGAAGGAGCGCTCAATGCAGACCCCGACCAGCGTATCGGGTCCGACACCCATGCCGCGAAGATGCCGCGCCAACTGGTTGTCGCGCCGGTTGAGCTCGTCGTAGCTCATGGCGCGGCCCTCGAACACCAAGGCTGTGGCCGTGGGAGCTCGCCGCACTTGTTCCTCGATCAAGCGGTGAATCGTCGTCTCGGGATAGACCTTCGCGGTGGCGTTCCAATTCACCAACACCTGGGTACGTTCCTGGTCCGTCAGCAACGGCAAATCCGCGATGCGACGATCCGGATCCGCTACCGCGGCCGACAGCAGCGTCACGAAATGCCCTGCCATCCGCTCGATCGTTCCCGCCTCGAACAGGTCGGTGCTGTACTTGAGAACGGCGGGCATAGCGGCGCCCGTATCCAGCAGGTCCAAATCGAGATCAAACTGCCCTTCTTGTTGGCGCAGGGGAAAGGCTTCGACGGCGAGCGAGCCGAGGCGTAGAGGAACCGCGCTGTCCGCACGCACCACTTCTCCCGCCACTCCGACTTGCGTTGTCTTCATCAAGTTCAACATGACCTGGAACAATGGTGTCCGGCTGGGGTCGCGCGCTGGTTGCAGGCGCTTGACGATTTCCAGGAATGGGAAGTCACCGTACTGCAGGGCCGCGATGGTAGCCTCCCGCATGGCGGCTAGATGTTGCCGAAAGGTGGTGCCCGATTCGACGCGCGCGCACAGGACAACAGGATTGACGAAATAGCCCACGGTGTGCTCAAACTCTTGCTGGCTCCGTCCCACAAGCGGCGTCCCGATTGGTACCTCGGGCGCCCCCGTATAGCGGTGCAGCAGTGCATGAAATGCCGCCGCCAGTACGGTGTAGGGCGTGGTGTTTTCCGCCCGGGCCAATCCGCGGATTTGCAGGGCTAGAGTAGCGGGCAAGTTAAAATCGAAAGTCGCTCCCTGAAAACTCTGGACACTCGGCCGCGGGTGGTCGGTTGGGAGGTCAATCGTCGATGAGGTTCTTTCCAGCCGGGACCGCCAATAACCCCAAGCCTCACGTCCTTCCTCGGACTCAATCATTGTCTGCTGCCACTTCACGAAACCGGCATACGATCCCGCCTTCGGGGGCAAAACGGCTGCCGCCCCACTTTCGTATAGCGTCGCCAAATCCGACAGGACAATGCCCAGCGACCAAGCGTCAAACACAATGTGGTGAGCGGAGATGAGCAGGACGTGGCCCGTGCCGCGACGACGGAACAACGTGCTCCGGAAGATCGGCCCGCTGGCGAAGTCAAAAGGGCGCCGATAGTATTCGTGCACACGTCCGCGCAGTTCTTCTTCGCTCCAGTCGGATGCATCCACGAGTTCGAGGCTGCGTTGTGGCACCGGGCCAATGCACTGCCGCGGCCCCTGGGCGCCCGACACGAATGTGCATCGCAACATGGGATGCCGCTCCAGCAGCTTTAGGAGTGCGCCCTCGAGACGTTCGCTGTCGACCTCGGAGAGCACCCGAACACAGAACGCCACGTTATAAGCCGTACTGTCGGGTGCAAGCTCGTGCAGAAACCAGAGTGCCTCCTGTCCCAGAGAAAGTTCAAATGGCTCACCGGATGCAATCGGCCGCTCCCGAAGCAAGCGGGCAAGCAGTTCCCGCTTGGCGTTGGCATCCAGCCTGTCGAGCCGATGGGTATCAATCGTCATAATGTCGTCCCCGGTTGCCCGAGCATCTCCTTCAAAAGGTCATCAACTTGGTCATCGGACAGACCGTCGAGCCCATCGGGCATTCGGCTGGCCTCGCGCGGCTGAATCGTTTCCCCAACGCCCTCCGGTCCTGTCTCGGGGATGGGTTCCGCTCGGCTCTCCGATGACGCTTGGTCCGCTCGTCCAAGCAAGTCTTCCGCAAGGTATTCCGTAAGCGCGGAAATGCTTGGATAGTTAAAGATCAACGTCGACGGGAGGGGATGGCCCGCCCCGATCTCAAGCCGCGTCTTAAGATCGATAGACATAAGCGAATCGAGTCCCATTTCGAACAGGCCCTTGTCAGGATCAATGCTGTCGGGATTCCGGATACCGAGTACGCGGGCAATGGCGGCGCGGACGAATGTCTGAAGGATGCCCCGCCGTTCGGTCTGAGCAGCGGCTGACAAGCGGGAACGCAGGTCTCTCGTTCCCTCCTTGCCCACGGGAGGCGCGGTCCGCTTGCCTTGGGATCCGAGCCGGGATGTCAGTGCTCGGGGACGCCGCGATTCGTGAAGAGACCGGAAGGTCTCCCAATCGATTGCCGCGACTGCCACCTGGGGCAATCCGGAGATCAGGGCCGCCTCCATGGCCTCCAGCGCCTTCGACGATGGCATGGGATGAATGGAACCGGTGGTTGGCCCCACTCGGACGACACGCCGGATTTCGCCCGTGGGCGAGCGCATTTCGTTCCAGCCACCCCAGTCGATACTAGTAACCGGCAGGCCCGACAGCCGCCGATCGTGTGCGATGGCGTCAAGGTACTGGCTCGCGGCCGCGTAGTGGCCGCCGCCCTTCAAGCCCAGCAACGCTGCCATTGAGGAAAATAACGCGACGAATTCGAGCGGCTGATTTCCCGCCAGGTCCATCAGGTTTCGCGTGCCGGCAACCTTCGCGGAGAGCATTTCGCGCAACGCCCTTTCGTCGAGGTCGCAGATTCGGCGCTCGTCCGGAACTTTTACCGCAGCATGTACAACACCGTGGAGTGCCGGCCATGCGCGCCCAAAACGCGCGAAGAGGTTCTCCATCCCGGAACGGTCGCTTACATCGGCGGCCATGACATTCGCCGTTGCGCCCATAGCTTCCAGCGCATTCACCGCCGCAATGCAACGGCCGGCTTCGGTGGTGGGATCAACATCAGCCCAGGATGTACGTTCCGGCAACCCGCGTCTGCCAATAAGGACGAGGTGTCGTGCTTTATGCTCAACCAGCCATCGCGCGATCTTCAGTCCCAGGGCGCCGAGACCGCCGGTAATCAGGTACGATCCTTCGGGGCCAACCGAAAGAGTTCCACTAGGCAGCGATGGCAGGCGCGCAAGCCGTGCGGCAAGGCGCAACCCATCCCTCACCGCTACCTGATCCTCGCCGTCTGCGCAAGTCACATTTCCGATGATCCAAGCGGCCTGATCTTCCAGTCGTTCTCTTGGATCCAGGTCCAGAAGACCTCCCCAGATGTCCGGCTCTTCGAGAGCGATCGCGCGACCCAGTCCCCACAGCGCTGCCTGCTCGCACGCCAAGGAATGGCTGGTCTTGCCGGCGGCCTGTGCACCCTGGGTGACCAGCCAGAGCCTTGATCCGGCGTTCGCAGCGACCGCGCCCTGGACAAGGCGAGCAGCGCTTGCACACATCGCCGTCACCTTCTCAGCCGCATCGCTGTTGTCGGAAACTCGTCCGGCCTCCAGACCCCAGAGGAACACGATTTCGTTCGGCGATCCATCGGACGCTTCTCTGATCGCACGTTCGAAGTCCTGCGGACGCTGCGGGTCCACCGTGAAGTGAACATCGGTGCGCGTGTATCGATCACCGGGAGAAACAATCGCGCACAGATTCCTACGACGCTGGAGGGCGTCGACGACCGCGGTACCCGTATTATCAGTTCCAGCAAACACGATCCACCGCGGTCCGGCGGCCTGGGTACCCACATCCAGCGCCTGCGGGCTCTTCTTATCCACAGCCTCGGCAACGATTAAAGCCAGCGGCGGACTCCCGCTGGCGATGCGCTCGCTATCCGCCACGATTGCTGGTTGGAAGCCGGCTTCTCCTAGAACCTGCTTCCAGCAGGAGGCCGAAAGAGCCGGCCCTTCAGGCCTCAGGTCGTGGTCCGAGAACTTCCACCAGCCGTCGGTCAGGCCGAAGGTGAGATCGACCCATCTTTCAATGCGCGTAACCTCGAGAAGAAGAAGCATTCCTCCCGGCGCTAACAGCGAACGGACATTGGCCAGAGCCTTGCGAATGTCACTGGTCGCATGAAGAACGTTGGTGGCGATCACCAGGTCAAAGCTGCCTTGTGAAAAAGCCTGCACCTGCGGGTTGCGCTCGATGTCCAGAATTTCGTACTGAACAAAGGGGAATTCAGCGAACTTCTCGCGTGCTCTTTCCAGGAAAGCGACTGAAATGTCCGTGAAGAAATACTCCGTACGGTCTGCGGGAAGAACCGGCAACACGAAGGCCGAGGTTCCGCCGGTTCCTGCTCCAATCTCAAGCACCCGAAGCTTAGCCTTGGGGAACCCTGCGGCAACAAAGGCGGCAGCGGCATCTCCTACGAGGGTGTTGAAAGCCTTGGCAGACGGCGAATCCTTGTAAAGGGCCTCGGTCTCGGCATGTGAGCCCCCCTCGAATAACAACTGCAGCGGGTCCAGTTCCGCTCGAAGCACGGCACCCAACCGTCGCCCGCACTTCTCGACCAGATCGATTTGCGGTCTAAGACGATTGTGGCGTTCGCGCAACCCGGCCATGAGGACGTCAGGGGCGAGGGACCCGGGATGGTGGGTCACCTCGCACGTATCTTCATCAGCCTTCAGTATCCCTTCGCCATCGAGTACCTTCAGAAGCCGGCCAAACAGGCGCCTGTGTTTCGCCGCGACACCTAAGCGACTGGCAAGATCATCCGCCTGTTTCCGATCGCCGGGGACCAGATCCCAGCCCAACTGCTGGAATGCGTTCACGATGTAGCCAGCGCAGGCGCGATCGAGGTCTGGACGCATCGCCTCATACTCTTCGAGCCGATACTCCCGAACATGCGCCTCCGCCTGGGAAGGCAGCCGTTCGATGGCAACGTCCACGGACGATCGTATCGAGCGATCACTGTCCTTTATGTCGGAATTCCCGCGGGCATTTGTGGGTTCCCACTCCAAGCGGTAGAACCAGTCCTTCTCCGGACCCGCCTGCGATTGGGCAACCGCTAGCGACGCCTTATTTGCCCATTGAAACCGCAACCCGTGGAAGGCGGCAATCATCGCACCCGCCTCGCTGTAGATGAACAGATCACCCATATACAGTCGCACCGGTTTCTCATTGACGGGCCGCAGCTTGGCATAGCTCCAAAGCTTCTCGCCCGGCCGTTCCTGAACAACGACCCGGTCGACGCCCGCCAGAAAGTAGCTTCCTTCGGTCGATTCAGCAGGGGTTGTGGACAGTAAAGCGGCGAAGGACAACAGGGCAGCATCTGCCGCTGCCGGATCGAAGCAATAGCGCGAACGTTGCTCTGCCTGATCCGCCGGCAGGCAAAGATGCGCCAACACCTCGGACGTACCCTGCCAGGCTCTGTCGACGGAATCAATCGCTGGAATCTCGACACCAAGCGCCCGGAGTTGTTCCCGGAGCGCGTCCAGGCAGACTGGTTCCGGGCAGCGCGTTTTCGCTTGGTCCAAGCCTTGGTGGGACAGCTCGTCTGTCAGCGTGGGCCGTAGCCGCGCACTCGCGTGCTTGCGCCAGAGCTTGGAATCCCCGTTGTTAGTTCGGCTGCACACCTGGAAGACCCCCGTCCCCTGTCCTTCCTGGGTGACGACGGTCTGCACGGTGCGATCGGCATCATCGAGTACCAACGCCTCCTTGATTACCAGGTCTTCGACCATGTGCGGCCCGGGTCCTAGAACTTCCGCTGCCGCAGCCAATGCCATTTCGAAATAAACCGGACCTGGCAGGACCGCCATTTCACCGATCCGGTGCGCACCGACGGCGGGGACTCCTGCGGGGCCAAGGCGAGTCTCGAACGTCGGCATGGCGTGGTCCACACGTACCCCAAGCAGCGGGTGAACCGCTGTGCCCACGTGTGCTGTCTTGAGGAGCGCTGGTTGCTCCAGATCGGGTTCCGCGGCCCAATAACGCTGCCGCTCGAAGACAGACGTCGGCAGAGCTATCCGTTGCCGCGGGTAGGGCCGGTCGAACGCCTCCCAGTCGATTGCGACGCCAGCGACGTGAAGCGCGGCAAGGGTATCGAGCGCCTGTTCCCAGTCTTCGCGGCCTGGACGTAGTGTTGCAAGCCATACGCCATCGGGGTAGCAATAGCGGCCCATGCCTCCCAATACCGGTGCCGGACCCATGTCCAGAAACACGCTGTATCGGAGCTCTCTGAGACTCTTGACCGCAGCGACGAAATGCACGGGCGCCACCACCTGCTGGCCCCAGTACTCCGGTTCCAGTGTCTTGCCGGACAGCAGCGGTTTTCCCGTCATGGTCGAGACGAAGCTGATGGCAGGCGCGTCAAACTTCGCGCCGCGGGCAGCCCGAACCAGTTCGTCAGCCATGGGCTGCATTTCGGGAGAATGGTATCCGTGGTAGGCTCGAAGCCACTCGACCTCGATGCCTTGGGCCTGCATGAGCTCGGCGACGGCCTCGACACTGGCCCGCAGTCCAGAAACCACGGTCTGTTCAGGATGGTTGACGGCCGCAATGGCGCCTCTACCGCCCAGCTCTGCAATCGCCGCCGCAACAAGTTCCTCACGCGCGTGCACGGCTGCCATAGCCCCCGTTGGCGGAAGTCCCTGCATCAGTCGTCCACGCGTGGCGACCAAGCGGATAGCATCCTCAGGACTGCACATGCCGGCTACGCACGCAGCGCCAAACTCCCCGAGGCTGTGCCCGACAACTGCCGACGGAGCCACACCCCAGGAACGCCACATCTCAGCGGCTGCATACTCCACGGCGAAATTTGCCGGCTGCGCGTAGACAGGATCATGGAGGGAACTATCTTCTGGTCCAGACTCGAACAGCACTTCGAGCAGCGGTTTCTCGATGCGACCTTTCAAAGCCTCGGCACATCGGTCCATAGCCTGACGGAAGGTGGATTCCGACTGATACA
Source organism: Terriglobia bacterium (assembly GCA_020073185.1). Lineage (NCBI taxonomy): Bacteria > Pseudomonadati > Acidobacteriota > Terriglobia > Terriglobia bacterium. Next base: position 61,713 of record JAIQFT010000043.1, on the reverse strand, counting down.
GTTTCCTGGTCATCCCGGGATACTGGGCGCCCTGCCCGGGGAAGAGGAACACCACTTCGGTCGGCGAAGAGCCACGGACGTTTCCGGACACGCTGCCCGGCGCCAGTTCTCCTGCGGCAAACGCCTCGAGCTGCACCCGGAGTTCGTCGAGCGAGCGGCTCATACAGGCGACGCGATGCGGAAAATGGGCGCGCCCCGCGTTCGCGGTATAGCAGGCATTTGCTAGAGACATGTGCTCTCCGCCTAGAGCTTGGGCATGGCGCCTCACGTTCTCGACCAGGGCCGTCTCGCTCTTCGCCGAGACGGTATAGACGTGTGCTGGCCGATCCTGCTCGGACCCGGCCACACCCTGGATCGGCGCTTCCGCGAGAATGACGTGAACATTGGTCCCGCTGAACCCGAAGGAGCTGACACCAGCAAGGCGCGGGCGCGTGCCGCGCACCCAGGGCGTTGGCTTGACTGCCACCACGATGGGGAGCTGGTCCCAGGGTATGTGCGGATTCGGACTCTTGAAGTGCAACGAGGGGGGAATCTCCTCGCGCTCCAAAGCTAAAACGGTCTTTATCAGGCCCACAATTCCCGCAGCCGACTCCAGATGGCCGAGATTTGTTTTCACCGATCCGATAGTTAGTGGGGGCAAGCGATCCCGGTCTCGCCCGAATACGTTCCCCAGCGCTCCAGCCTCAATGGGGTCACCAAGCGAAGTGCCGGTTCCATGAGTCTCGATGTAATCGATCTCGGAAGGCGTGGTGTTCGCAGCTGCGAGCGCAGCCCGGACCACTGCCTCCTGAGAAGGGCCGTTCGGCGCCGTCAGTCCGCTGCTCCTCCCGTCTTGATTCGCTGCCGTGCCCCGGACAAGCGCCAGGATGCGGTCGCGGTTCGCCACTGCATCCGACAGGTTCTTGAGCACAACCGCGCCACACCCTTCGCTCCGAACAAATCCGTCCCCCGACGCATCGAAAGCCTTGCAGCGGCCATCGGGCGCCAGCATGTGCGAACGCGACAGTGCAATGGCCACAGCCGGGTTTAGTACAAGGTTGACTCCGCATGCCAGCGCGATCTTGGATTCCCCGCTGCGGATGCTCTGGCAGGCCAGGTGAAACGCCACGAGTGACGAGGAACATGCGGTGTCGACCGATATGCTGGGGCCATGAAGGCCGAGAAGATAGGAGATGCGTCCAGAGGCGGTGGAAAGTGCCCCCCCCGTGGCAAGATACATATCCAGTTCCTTGGGGTCACACGCCAGCATCACGCGCATGTAGTCGGTGCCGGAGATACCTACAAACACCCCGGTTTGGGTCTCCGACAATTTCTCCGGCGACTGGCCGGCATTCTCCAAGGTTTCCCAAACGACCTCCAGGAGCAGCCGCTGCTGCGGATCCATGCTGGCGGCTTCGCGCGGAGAAATGCCGAAGAACAGCGGGTCGAATTGGTCCACCTCTTTTAGGAAACCACCGTACCGGGAACAGGTCTTTCCAGGCTTGCCGGGCTCCGGATCATAAATGGAATCCAGATCCCAGCGCTCCGGTGGGACTTCCGAGATCGCATCCACCCCATCCTGGAGAAGGCGCCAGAATTCCTCCGGACTGTTGGCTCCTCCGGGAAACCGACAGCCAATCCCGACGATGGCAATGGGTTCTCGCTTGTCCTTCTCGATGGAGTCCAGCCGCTGCTGGAGATCCCGGACTAATAAAGCGAGCTTCTTAGGAGGGAGCTTGGAAATCCTCTCGAGGAAATCAGCCATAATATTTAGCCCTTAACGGCTTGAAGCTCCTGGAGTCAAATCCACCTCCAGATTCAACTGCTGGGAAATCGTCTCCAGAATCTGGGTTTGCGCAGACTGGAGGAAGAAATGATCTCCCGGAAACATTTTTGTTTGGAATCGGGCATTCGTCTGTTCACACCAGGCTGCCAATTCCTCAAAGCGCGCCTCGGTATCCTCCCACCCTCCGAAAGCGGTGATGGGACACTCGAGATTAGGACCGGGTGCATAAGTGTAGGTCTCGAGCATCTCCACATCCGCTCGTAGCATGGGCAGCAACAACTCCATCAACTCCGGGTCCCCCAAGACCTCGCGAGGGATTCCGTTGTAACGTCGGCGAATCTCTGCAACGAACTGTTCGTCCTGCAGAGGGCAGAGCGGAGGTCGCGGATCGGGCAATTGCGGAGCCCGGCGTGCCGAAATGAACAAATGAACAGGTGCGATCTCGTATAGGCTGCGCAGCCGACGGGCAAGTTCAAAGCAGATCAACCCTCCCATGCTATGACCAAATAACGCAAAGGGGACATCCAGGTACGATTGAAGAACCTGGGCCGCCTCTTGCACTGCGTCTGCAATCCGCGTGAATGGCGGCTCTCGCAGTCGGTTCTCTCGACCGGGCAGTTGCAGGGCACACAATTCCACTTGGGAGTTCACGTGCTCCGGCCAGTCGCGATACAACGAAGCCCCTCTCCCTGCATAAGGAACGCAAAAGAGCCGGAGATGGGGCGCTGGATTCGGCCTGGGACGAAAGATCCATGGATGGATGGCGCGCATTTCTCTCCCTCTTAACTGCTTTCTCCTGCTACTTAACCGCTTTCTCTTGGGTGCACAGTCGATCCACTTCTTCTTCCGAGAGACCCTCGATACGGTCCAAGATGTCGGAGAACTTTTCTTCTTTCTGCGGAGCTTCAGACTTGGCCGCCGGAGGCTTCTCCGCCGACAACACCTCTTCCGCCAGGTAGTCTGCCAGGGCGGCGATCGTTGGATAGTCAAAGACCAGGGTGGCGGGCAAACCGCGCGCCAGGCCGAGCTCTGTACTCAACAGGCTTCTTAACTCGACGGCCATCAGTGAGTCGAGCCCGAGATCACTCAGCGGTTGTTTGTAGTCTAGGGATTGTGTGGAACCGAGTCCCAATATCTTGACCGCCTGCCCCCCCACGAACTCGAGCAAGAGCTTTTGGCGCTTCGCGGGCGGGACCTGATTCAGTTGCTGCAATAACGCCTGGGGCTGCCCGGTCTTCCGTTGTCCGCTCGGGGCGGGGACTTCTGTCTTGCGGACCAATTCGGAAAGGAACGCGGACCGGAATTTGCGGGGGAGGGAATCGCAGTACTGCCGCCAATCCGCCGACAAGACTCCGACTTGGATTCGATTGTGCCCCAGCAGTTCCTCAAGGACCCGCAATCCCTGCTCCGGTTCGATGGCCTGAAACCCCTTCAACTGAAGACGCTGGCTCACCGTTCCCCGGGTTGCAGCGCCTACTTCGGCCCATGGTCCCCAGTTGATGCTTAACGCCGGCAAACCCAGGGCGCACCGGTAGTGGGCCAGGCCATCTTCAAAGGCACAGGCGGCCACATGGTTGCCTTGACCTGCCGAGCCCAGCAGTGATACCGCCGAAGAAAACATGACAAAGAAGTCCAAGGGCAGATCTTGTGTCATTGTATGGAGCTGCCATGATCCACTTACCTTCGGGGCAAACACTGTTTGGAAGCGCTGCCAACTCTGATGCAAAAGCACTCCGTCATCCAGAGTTCCCGCCGAGTGGACAATTCCACGCAGGGGCGGCAGCGCACGACCGAACTTTGAAAAGACCTCGTCCAGATGGCTTCGATCTGAAACATCGCCTTGTGCTATGACCACCTCGGCGCCCGTCTCCTGCAAACCACGAATCACCTGGAGGGCTTGTTCCGAAGGCTGGCTTCGCCCCGTCACTACCAGATGACGCGCACCCTGCTCCACCATCCATTGCGCCACCAGCAACCCCAGGCCTGCCAGTCCCCCAGTGATTAAGTAGCTGGCATCACCATCCAAACCGTGCCTCTCCCCCGAAAGTGCTCCCGATTTCTGGGAGAGTCGCATAGCCGGACTTTCATGAGTCACCACGATCTTTCCAATGTGCCTGGCTTGTGCCATGTATCGGAAAGCCTGGATCACTTGATCAACGGGGAAGACCTTGAGCGGCAGGGGTTTCAAACGTCCCGCTTCGAATTCCTGCAGCAGTTCATGCAGCATGTCTGCTATCAGGCGTGGACTCTCCCGAAACGTGGCTGCCAGATTGATGGGGTAATAAGAGATGTTCTTGTTCAGTTGGGACACTCGAGCGTCGTCCCAGATATCGGTCATGCCGATTTCCAAAAATCGGCCATTGGTTGCCATGACGGAGAAGCTTTTCTCAATGAACTCGCCCGCCAGAGAATTCAGTACGAGATCCACCCCTTTTCCCTGCGTGAGCTGCATGATCTCGGAGGCGAAGTCCAGGGTCCGCGAGTCCATGACGTGAGCGACACCCAGGGATTTGAGGTAGGCTCGCTTCTGCGGACTCCCTGCGGTGGCAAAAACCTCTGCGCCTGCCCGTTGCGCCAGTTGCACCGCCGCCAACCCCACCCCTCCGGCAGCGGCGTGAATCAGTACCCGATCACCTGCGGCGATCTTGCCCAAGTTAGAGAGGGCATAATGCGCCGTAAGGAAAGCACTGGGAATGGTTGCGGCCTCATAGTCACTCAGAGAATTCGGGACCGGCATGACATGGTCAACCGGGAGAGTCATGTGAGAAGCGAAGCTTCCCGGTCCCATCACGAGCACTCTTTGTCCCAATTGGAAATGGCGTACTCCTGCACCCAGAGCCGCAATCTTTCCGGCGCATTCGTATCCAAAAACATCGGAGCCGCCCGGATACCGTCCCAGGGCCATCAGAACGTCTCGAAAATTCAAACCCGTCGCGAGGACTGCGACCTCCACTTCGCCCGCCCCGGGATGCCGGCGCGGCAAAGGTTGCAGCGCGAGACGGTCCAGCATACCGGGCGCGGAAGTCTGCAATTGATACGCCGGCAGGCTGCCGGGCGCTAGACTCTTGTCCGCAGGTGGCGAATCCGACACCCGACTCAGCCGGGCCACATGGCGACGTCCCTGGCGGAAAGCAAGCAGGGTTTCCTCCTCGTTGGACTGGACCTCTTGCAGTAAGTCGTCTGCTTCGCCCGGTGCCCCCGCGGGATCCAAGTCAATCCTGGCACAGCGGAGTTCGGGATACTCCAGCCCAATGGTACTTCCCATGGCTGAGACTGGAGCCTGCGACAAGGCAACCCGTTCCGCGGAAGAGTTCACGGATTGTGCTCCCCGGGTAACGATCCATAGGCTGTCCGCCTTGGAGTTGCCTTCTGAAACCAGTGCCTTGACCAAGTGGAGCAAACTTTCACATCCCCATTGAATCTTCCCGTTCAGGTCTTCCCAGGACGTAATCTCGGGGTTGGGAGTATCCAGAGGCCAGAGATACACCACTCCTTTGAGGGGAGATTCATTGGAGCCTCCCGCTGCTCGGAGCAATTCTTGGAAATCATCGGGGTTGTCGGCGTTAATTTGGTAACTGGCCTCGCCCAGGGTTTCATACTGACTTCCCGGGATGACTGTGCAGCAGCTCCCGGCTGCCGGCTTCAGCAACGCGCACAGGCTCTCTCCGAGACCGCTGCGATCGGAAAAAATCATCCAGCGTCCGCTCATCTCCGGGGCGGAGGTGGATGGCTTGGTCTCTTCGCCCGCAGGGCGGGGACCGCGGGCTAGGATTAAAGACTGATTGGCGAGAACACCGTCCGGTTCGACTTCTGGGCTGATAACCACATCGGTGAATCCACAGCTCGCAAGGAGCGCCTGCCATTTCCGATCTGAAATCAAGGCGTGGAAAGGACGCAGCTCTGTGTCCTTAAACCTCCACCAACCCTCCGTCAGACCTACGATGAGGTCGCCGAAACGAAGCGGCCGCGTCCCTTCTAGTAGCAGGAGCAGGCCTTGCGAAGCCAACAGCGTCTGGACGTTCTTGAGGGTCTGTTGCAGATCCTGTGTGGCATGCAGGACGTTGGCCGCAATCACGATGTCGTACGAGTGAGCGTCAAAGCCCTGGGCCAAAGGATCTTTCTCGATGTCCAGAACTCGATATTTCACGAATGGGAAGTTGCTGAACTTTTCCCGGGCCTTTGAAGTAAAGAGCGGGGTAACGTCGGTGCAAACATATTGCGTCTGCTGTGCCGGAAGTTTGGGCAGCACAGACGCGGTGGTACTCCCGGTCCCGGCGCCGATCTCGAGAACCCGGAGCGGCCGGTCCGAAGGCAAGCGTGTGACAAGAGCCTCAACCGCCTCTTCAATCATTCCATTGTAAAAACGAGAGAACGGTGAATCGCGGTAGAGTTTTTCGATGTCCTCCATGGAACCATCCGGGAAGAGCAGGTCCAGGGGTTCACAGTCGCCTTTCATCGCTTCGGCCAAGTGCTCGCCGCACCGGACCGTCATTCTCAATTCAGCCGAGCAATCAGGGTATTGTTCCAAGAGCCGGTCAGCCGACATCTCAGGTTCTAGCGCTGGAGGCAACTGGTTAACCTCCCACACCCCGTCCACTCGCTTGAGAATTCCATCCTGTTGCAGCATCTCCAGCATTCTTCCCAACAGCCGGAAATACTTTTCAGGCAATTGCAGTTCAGTTGCTTTCGATTCAGTGGTGAAACGTTCATGCTTCTGTATTGTCCAACCTAACTGACTCAGAGCCCGATAAACATAGTGCGTGCTTAAGGTTTCCAGGCGGGGAAAGAGGGACGCAAACTCCGCCAGCCCGGGCTCCGATCGGTGCCGATTGGTGTAAAGGCGGAGCTCCTCGATAATCTGAGGGGGACTGGGAATGCAAACAGAGGCCGTCCTGCCCATCTCATTCGGCAAGGGCGCCTCTTTCCAGCTCAATTGATAAAGCCAGTCCTGGAGAGGTTTTTCCTGGGACTTTGCGAGTGCCTTACGATCCACTCGCCGGAGCGAGAGTCCTCTCACTTCAGCTACCAAGGCTCCAGCGCAATCGAACACGAAAACGTCAAAATGGAGGGTGTTCTTCACTTCATTCTGATGCTTGCCTTGCGCGGCAACGACGTGGCTCCACAAGCCTTCACCGGGCTCTCGATAGACCCTGTAACTGTCCACCCCAACCGGCATGTAGATCACGCCACCCGACGCCAGATCCTCGGGACTCAATGCTGCAGCGGCGAAGGGTTGCAGGCAGGGATCAAGCATCCCGGGATGAATCTGATAAAGCGGCGCTTCCGAGGCGATCTCTGGCACAAGGCGCACTTGACCCAGGACTTCATTCTTGCCGCTCCAAAGCCTCTCCAATCCCTTGAAGCTGGGGCCTAGGTACATCCCCAGAGCCGCGAACTGTTGATGGTAGGGTTCCACGGGAATCTCTTGCTGACATCGCGATCTCGCCTCTTCCAACGAGGGCAATGCTGGGGCTTGAGAATCCGCCTCGGGTTCTTCAATCCGAATCTTTCCCGCCGCATGAACCTTCCATTTCGCTTCGGCGTTCGACTCGCTGGCAATGAGGCTGGCAAGCTGAAAAGACGCCTCCGGTCCCTCTGGAGGTGTTATCGCAATCTGAACCCTCCGGACCTCTCCCTCCTCAATGATCATTGCTTCCCGAATATCCATTTCCTTGATCGTGGGAATCCCGGGTCCAAAGGCCTCCTTTGCGGATGCCAAAATCATTTCCAGGTAGCCGGTGGCGGGGAACACGGCCAATCCGAAAGCCTGGTGATCCTTAAGCCAGGGGAGAGTGGCCGAGGAAATGTACGACTCAATCAAGACATCTTTGATGAAGGGCGAATCCAGGCGGTGGCTGAGCAGTGGATGTCCTAGGGTCTTGCGTGGGATGTTTCCATCCTTCTTTCCTGCGGCCCGGCCTTCGGGCACTTCAAACCAATACCGTTTCCGCTGGAAGGGATAGGTGGGAAGCACAACGCGACGTCGCTGGTAGTCGCCATCAAACCCCCTCCAATCCACCTCCGCCCCCTGAACGTACAGGGCCACCAGGCTCTCCAGCATCTGTTGCCACTCCTCGCGCCCCTTTCTCAACGACGGGAGCCAGGTCCCGAAACCCTCGGGCAAACACTTACTGGCCATTCCCAACAAAGTGGGATTCGGTCCCAGCTCCAGAAAAACCTGGTAACCCTTATCCTGGACCGTCTGCACGGAAGCGGAAAAATTCACCGCCTCACGGACCTGTCGTACCCAATAGTCTTTTGAGATTTCCTCCGGCGACACCATTTGTCCTGTGAGATTGGAAATAAGGGCGAGGCGGGGCGGGTAATGTTTCACCTTCGCCGCGACCTTTTCGAAAGCCTCCAGCATCGGCTCCATCAACGGAGAATGGAAGGCATGGGAAACCGTCAGCGGGGTGGCCTTCATGCCTGCCTCGACGAACTTCTTGATGAGCTCTTGCACCGTTTCGCGTCGTCCCGAAATCACCGTGTTCCCGGGACCGTTCAGTGCCGCGATGGCGACGTGGTTCCCATAGCCTTCAAGTTCTTTGGCCACGCGGGGTTCATCACCGGAAACTGCAGCCATCAGGCCACTTTCACACTTCTGTTGCATCAGCCGGCCGCGCGCTGCAATCAGCTTCAAGCCGTCTTCGAGACTGAAGACACCCGCCACGCAGGCCGCCACATATTCCCCCACGCTGTGGCCCATCACCACGGCCGGGAGGATTCCCCAGGAGCGCCACAACTGTGCCAGCGCATACTCCAGGCTGAACAAAGCCGGCTGCGTGTATGCCGTTTCATCGAGCGGGGAGCTCTGGCCAGGTTCTGGGTACAGGACTGAAAGCAAGGGTGGGTCAAGTTCGTCCTGGAGGATCTGGCTGCATTGATCAAGGACTCTCCTGAATGTCGGCTGGGTCTCATACAGCTCCCGCCCCATGCCCACATACTGGGATCCTTGGCCCGTGAAGAGGAACGCTACCTTCAATCCTTCTGAGGTTTTCGCTTGTCCCTTGAACACGCCGGCGGGCAGCGCGGCGGAAGTGAGTTTGCCGAGCTTTTCGCACATCTGCGCCGAGGAGTCGGCGAAGATGGCCATGCGGTGCGGCCAATGAGCCCGGCCTGAATTTGCCGTGTAACAAATGTTCTCGATCCCCTCGTCCGGATGGGTTGACAAATGCTGGTGGAACCTTCCCGCCAGTGCCGCCAGGGCCTCCTCGCTCATCGCCGAGAGAGCCAGCAGATGCCGTGGCCGTTCCACTTCGGCCCGCACGAGTTCTGGCGTGGGGGCTTCCTCAACCACGATGTGAGCATTGGTTCCGCTGAATCCAAAGGAGCTCAGGCCCGCCATACGGGTCTTGCCGGAAGGCTCCCAGGGGGTAAGTCGGGTCGTGACTTTGACGGACAACTCCTCCCAGGGGATAAAAGGATTGGGCTTTTTCACGTGCAGGCTGGGCGGGATCTCGCCGTGCTGCATCGCCATCACCAGCTTAATCAGGCCGGCAACGCCGGCTGCCCCTTCCAGATGGCCGATGTTACTCTTGACGGCGCCGATTAGTAGAGGGTGATCGGGCGGACGGCTTTCACAATAGGCGGCCCCCAGCGCCTGCACCTCGATAGGATCTCCCAGAGAAGTCCCGGTGCCATGCGTTTCTACATAGGTTACCTCCTCCGGCCGGACGCCCCCGTTCGCTAGCGCATCGCGGATCACCGACGTTTGAGAAGGTCCGTTGGGCGCCGTCAGCCCGCTGCTTGGTCCATCCTGGTTGATGGCGCTGCCCCGGACGAGTGCCAGGATCTGATCGCCCTCCGCACGGGCATCGGAGAGGCGTTTGAGCACGACCACGCCACAACCCTCTCCGCGTGCATACCCGTCAGCCGAAGCATCGAAGGTCTTGCATCGCCCGTCGGGAGCCAACATCGAAGCTTTGGACAATGCAATGAACATGTCGGGAGAAAGAATGACACCCACTCCCCCGGCCAGGGCCAGGTTGCACTCTCGCCCTCTCAAACTCTGGCAAGCCAGATGCACCGCCACCAGCGAGGAGGAACAGGCCGTGTCCAGGGTGACGCATGGACCTTGCAGGCCCAGCACATAGGAGAGTCTTCCCGAGGCGATGCTGTGGGCGATGCCGGAGGCATGGTAGGCATCGAGTTTCGTGACGTCGAGCGAGCGAAGCTGGAGGCCCGCGTAGTCACTGGTGCACAGGCCAACAAAAACACCCGTGCGGCTGCCCGATAACTTGTCGGGGTATAAGCCCGAACGCTCCAGGGCCTCCCATGTCACCTCCAGAAGCAGCCTTTGCTGCGGGTCCATCCCAATGGCTTCCCGGGGTGCTATGCCGAAGAACTGCGGGTCGAACAGGTCTACCCGGTCCAGAAAAGCGCCGCTGCGTGTGTACATTTTCCCGGCCGTTCCGGGATTAGGATCGTAGTAGGCTTCAATGTCCCATCGATCGGCAGGGATCTCGCGGACCGCGTCCTGACCCTCCCGCAGAAACCGCCAAAACGCCTCCGGATCGTGGCTCCCCCCAGGAAAACGGCAGGCGATTCCGACAATGGCAATAGGCTCTCGCTTCGCCTGCTCAACGGCATCGAGCCTGGACTGCAGTTCCTCCAGTTTGAGATAGGCTTGTTTCACTGGAGAAAGCGGATTCTTTCCTTTGGCTTCGCCGTTCACTGAAAATCTCCTCTTACCGGAAACTTGACATTCGTATACCGCCCAGCCCGCTGCGAGGTGGTTCCGGCCTACATCGTTTCCAGCTTCTTAAGCAGCATCTTTTCCACTTCGTCGTCTGACAAATCCTCGATGCTCAACGCCGCCGCCCTAGTCTCCGCGACGCTATCGATCCCCGCTTCCTGGCTAGGCCCGGGATGACTTCCTGAAGCCACCTGATCAAGAGTCAGAACCCGGGACGCCAGATACTCCGCAATGGCTTCCACGTTGGGATAGTCGAAGATGAGGGTGGCGGGAAGCGCGCGAGGCAAACCCAGGTCCGCGCTCAAGCTGTTTCTCAGTTCGACCGCCATAAGAGAATCAATGCCCAGATCCATCAGGCGGTGGCGACGATCGATGGGGTCAGAACGATCTCGCCGCAGCACCTTCATCGTGCGGCTCCGCACAAATTCCACCAGTTGTTCGTGCTGTTCACTGGGAGGAGATTGCCGGAGTGTGTCCAGGAAATCCTGCACGCGCCCTTTCGAAACCTCGGCACTGTCGGTTTCGATCAAAGCCGTTGAAGACTGCTCGCTCAAATCCTCCATCCACGCATCGCGTCCCTCGCTTTGGATGGAGTATGTGAACGACGGGGCCCGGGCAACCATGCAATGTTCTCCCAAGATTTCGGCGGGTGATCCGGACTCGGGAAAGGCCACAACCTCTTCGAAACCGTGTGAACGAAGCAACGTCGCCCACTGTTCCCGGGAAAGCAGGGGACTATCCTGGCGCAACCCGTCGTTAAAACGATGCCAATCTTCAATGAGGCCGTAGGAGAATTCGATCCACGACGGTGCATTGGTCACTTCACACAGGACTAACAGGCCTCCCGGACTCAGCAGGCTTAAAACATTCTCAATCGTTTCATCCAGGTTGCGGGTGGCATGCAGGACGTTGGCAGCCACCACGGCGTCGAAGGTATGTTCTCCAAAGCCCTGCTCCGCCGGTTTTTTCTCTATATCCAGCAGCCCGAAACGAAGAAACGGGTATTCCTTGTACTTGTCACGCGCACGATCAAAGAAGAACTTGGATACGTCCGTGAAGCAGTAAAGAGTGCGACCGGGCGGCAGCACCGGCAGCATCGCCGAAGTTGAACCCCCCGTGCCCGCGCCGATCTCCGCAATCCGCAGTTGCCGGCCCAGCGGCAGGGTTCTTACCAGCGATTCCAAGACCGATCTGGCGACACCGCTGAAATAGCGCGAGAGGGCCCAGTGTTCATAGATATCTTCCGCCAATGCGAGCGAGCCTCCCGGGAAAAGCGTATCGAGGGGTGAGACTTCGCCCGTCAGAATGGCAGGCGCCATTTCGCCACAACGGCGCATGTACTCCAGCACAAATGGAATGTCTGCCAGCTCCTTGCCAGCGAGGCTACTGTCGAGTTTGAGAAGGTCCTCGGGAAGGGACGCTGGATTGCTATATGCGTCCCCCACTTGCTGGAGCACTCCTTCGGCGGCCAGTTTGTTCAGCCAACGCGCAATGAGGATTCGGTAGGTAGGCAGGATTTTGAGCTCTTGAAGCAATGAATCGAGCGAGTATGTTTGATTCGGAGTTCGGAAGGCCCCCAGCTCGAAGAGCGTGTGAGACATATAGGCCGTGGCCATTCGGTCGAGGGTCTTCCACTTGGCTGGATAGCTGTCGAGGGACAGATCCATGGGAACCTGGCGACATTGCGCGAGTGCTGAGGTCACGACATTGTGCCATCGGGAGGTTTCCTGGGAGCTGGTTCCGCGTCGCCGTGCCTTGGCTGCCTCCGCCAAGAACTGCTTACGCTTCCAAGGGTACGTCGGCAGCATGACCTTCCTGCGACCGCGACCCCGGTCGAACTCTTTCCAGTCGATGTTCACGCCGTTCACGTACAGCGTGCCAAGATCTTCCAGCATTTGCTCCCAATCCCCGCGGTCCCGGCGGAGGGATGGCAACCAGACGCCCTGGCCTTGCGGTACGCACTGGCTGCCCATGCCGACCAGAATGGGGGAAGGACCGATTTCCAGGAACACGCGGTAGCCTTGCTCGTAGAGCGCGCCCATGGCCTGGGAAAAGCGCACCGTGTTCCGCAGGTTGTAGCGCCAGTAGGCGGCATCCAATAAGTTCTGTTCGCCCACCCACTGCAAGCGCATGCTGGAGAACTGGGCCACCTGCGGCGGGCGGTAAGTAGCCTGGGCCGCCGAATGTTCAAACTCTTCCAGCACCGGCTCCACCAGCGGAGAGTGGAAGGAGTTGGAGACCTTCAAAGGCTTGGTCTTGATTCCCTGCGCCTCCAAGCGGCGCAGGATTTCCTGCACGGCCGTGCGCTCCCCCGAAATCACAGTGCTCTCCGGCCCGTTCACCGCCGCGATCGCCACCCTGTCCCGATAAGGTTCCAGGACCGCGGCCACCTGCGCTTCTCCCGCCAGCAGCGAAGCCATCAGACCGGTGGGAGGAAGACTGTGCATCAAGCGGCCGCGCTCTCGCATGATCATCAACCCGTCCTCCAGGCTCATCATGCCGGCCACCGTGGCTGCCACGATTTCGCCCACGCTGTGGCCCATCACCGCCCCCGGCTCCACTCCCCAGGACCGCCACAACTGGGCCAGTCCGTATTGCACCGCAAACATCGCTACATGCGTGTACTGGGTTTGGTCCAGCGGCGTCGCCTCGCCCCCTGCCGGATACATCACCGAGCGCAACGGCTTCTCCAGATGCGGTCGCACCAACTCATCGCAGCGGTCCACCACCTCCCGGAAAACGGGCTCGCTGCCATACAACGCCCGTCCCATGTTGACGTATTGCCCGCCCTGCCCGGTGAAGAGGAACACGACTTCCGGTCGCTGGGTCAAGTCGACGTGACCCTGGAGCACTCCCACGGACTCCTGCCCGTCGGCACAAGCCAGGAGGCTTTGGCGCAGTTGCTCGCTGGAGGCGGCGACCGCCGCGAGACGATGCTCGAAATGCGATCGTCCGGCATTGGCGGTGTGACACACATCAGCCAGGGGGATCTCAGGATGCTCTCCGAGGTGTCGCGCGTACCGGCCCACCAGTTCCTTCAGCGACCCGGCACCCTTTGCTGAAAGAGTCAGAAGATGGCGAGATCGATCCGGATCCGCAGCAGCTGGTTTCGGCTCTGGCGCCTCGGCAACGATGATGTGAGTGTTGGTGCCGCTGAATCCAAAAGAGCTAACCGCAGCGATGCGTCGCGTGGAGTTCGATGGCCAAGGCGTGCGGGTCGAGGGCACTGTAATCGCGACTTCATTCCAGGGGATGTGCGGATTGGGCTCCTTGAAGTGCAGGTGAGGAGGGATTTCCCCGTGCATGAGAATGAGCACGACTTTGATAAGCCCGGCCACGCCCGCCGCTGTCTCCAGGTGTCCGACGTTCGTTTTGATCGATCCGAGGGCAAGAGAATGCTGCTTGGATCGACCTACTCCGTATACCGCATTCAGGGCATGAACCTCGATGGGGTCGCCTAGGGAAGTTCCCGTCCCGTGGGCTTCGACATATCCCACCTCGGATGGCTCCACGCCGGCATTCCTCAAGGCCTTCCGAATGACTTCCTGCTGGGAAGAGCCATTCGGGACAGTGAGACCGCTGCTGCGTCCATCCTGATTGATGGCAGTGCCCCGAATCACAGCCAGGATGTTGTCTCCGTCTGTGACCGCGTCGGCGAGACGTTTCAGCACCACCACCCCACATCCTTCACCACGCACAAACCCATCGGCCGAGGCATCAAAGGTCTTACAGCGGCCATCTGCGGCCATCATGTGGGACTTGGAGAAATTGATTAGAAGCTCTGGCGCCAAGATCACGTTCACGCCCCCGGCCAGGGCCATTCGGCAGTCCCCCAGGCGAAGACCCTGACACGCCAGATGCACCGCAACGAGCGAAGAAGAGCAAGCCGTGTCAAGAGCGATGGCGGAGCCCTGAAGGCCGAGGGTGTACGACAGCCGACCCGAGGCAACGCTGTGACACGTGCCGGTGGCCAAGTAGGCGTCGATCTGGGCGGGGTCTCCAAACTGCATTTGAAGCTGGGCGTAGTCGTTACTGGCAATTCCCAAAAACACGCTGGTGGAACTGCCCAACAGCTTTTCCGGGGACTGGCCGGCGTTTTCCAGAGCCTCCCAGCCAACCTCCAGAAACAGCCGCTGCTGCGGATCCAGGGTCACGGCTTCGCGCGGTGAGACGCCAAAGAAATCGGCGTCAAATTTGTCGACCTCGTCCAGAAATCCTGCCCAACGGGTCGACATCTTCCCGGGTGCATCGGGGTTCGGATCGAAGAACTCGTTGATGTCCCAACGGTCCGCCGGCACTTCGCGGATGGCATCGGTCCCATCGCACAACAGCCGCCAGAGTGAATCCGGATCGTCCGCTCCGCCGGGAAAGCGGCATCCCATTCCGATCACTGCGATGGGCTCGTCTCGAACGCGCTCAGCCTCTTTGAGTTTGGCTCGCAACATCCGAAGTTCCGCAATCGCTCGTTTCACCGGCGAGAGTTGATCCGCGCCTTGAGAGTAATCGTCCATTTGTTGTTCTCTACTCTTTGTCTGCCATGGCAAGCTTTCTTGGCTTGCCTCAAGAATGAACTCACCGGTCGTCCACCCATGGGCAATGCATACCCATGCGCGAGATCAGGGAGTACCGGACAATTCTTTGGCCAGTATTGCCTCTGCCTCCTCATCCGAAAGCTGCTTCAGTTCGGTCAGGGTCCTGGCTTCTTCATCATGGGCTTTCGCTGTCCTGCCTGCCTCTTTTGAATTTTCCCCAGCCATCAAAACATTCTGCTCAAGGTGCTCAGCCAGCGCCGCCACGGTGGGGTGATCAAACACGATCGTCGAGGATAATGGTTTTCCAACGCTGGCCTGGAGGCGGTTCTTCAACTCGATCGTCATCAGAGAGTCCATCCCGAACGTTGCCAGACCCTGATTCACGTCGAGCTTGAACGAAGGGTTGAGCCCAAGAACCTTGATGGCCAGTTCGCGAATATGCGCCTCGAGCAGCGGGCGACGCTTGTTCGGAGGCGCTTGCCTGAGTTGCTCCAGCAAGGCTGGTGGTTGTGGGGCTTTCCGTGGTTCGACCAGCGGATGGACGTCCGCCTTGGATAGCACTCTTGAAAACAGCATGGACTGGCACCCCGGAGGAAGCGAATCGACATACTGCCGCCAATCGACCGACATCACTCCGACCTGGGCCCGGTCCTGCCAGAGCAGGTGTTCAAAAACGCGCAGCCCTTGCTGCGGTTCAATTAGGTGAAACCCTTTCATTCGGAGGCGGTGGCTCACCCCGCCCTGGGTCGCAGCTCCAATCTCACCCCAGGGTCCCCAGTTGATACTCAGGGCGGGTAATCCGAGATCGTGCCGGTGATGTGCAAGCGCATCCTCAAAGGCGCAGGCGGCCACATGGTTCCCTTGACCCGCCGATCCCAGCATCGAGACTGCTGAGGAAAAGAGGACGAAGAAATCGAGGGGCCGATCCTGCGAAAGAGTATGTAGATGCCATGCCCCGTCCACCTTCGGCGCCATTACTCTCTCGAAGCGCTCCCAGGTCTGTTGGGCGAGGACTCCATCGTCGAGGGTTCCCGCCGAGTGGACAATCCCTCGCAAGGGCGGCAGCGAATGGCCAAACCTTGAGAACAGTTCCACCAAGAGGGCGCGGTCCGATACATCACCCTGGGCCACCACGACGCGGGTGCCTTTCTCCTCCATTGCGCGGATCGCGCTAACCGCTGACTCGGAAGCTCCACTGCGGCCAGTCAATACCAGATGCGTTGCACCCTGTTCCGACATCCACCCGGCCACCAGCAGCCCAAGTCCTCCTAGGCCCCCGGTGATCAGATAGCTCCCCTCGGGTTTCAGCGTTCTCTCTCGGCCGGGCTCCACACGGGCGGAACCCTCTCGCTGTCCGCGGAAACTCGGGTGAGACAACACCACCTTGCCGATGTGCCTGGCCTGCGCCATAAACCGGAAGGCAGGGATCAATTCATCAAGGGGGAATATCTTGAGCGGCAACGGCTTCAACTGGCCCGTCCTGAAATCCGGGATCAGTTCATCGAACAGGCTCCGAACCAGTTCAGGGCTCTTTTCGAAGGTCGAAGCCAGGTCGATGGGGAAGTACGAAAGATTCCTGTTCAATTGGGCCACTTGGGCCTGGTCCCAAATCCCGGTCCTGCCGATTTCTAAGAACCGTCCGTTGGTCGCTGTGATGGAAAAGCTCTTGGGAATGAATTCGCCGGCCAGGGAATTGAGTACGAGGTCCACACCGTGTCCGCCCGTGATTTCCATGATCTCGCCGGCGAAATCGAGAGATCGCGAGTCCATGACATGAGGTACCCCCAACGACTTCAAATAGGCCCGCTTCTCCGCACTCCCGGCCGTGGCAAAAATCTCTGCTCCGGCCCGCTGAGCCAGTTGCACCGCCGCCAGTCCTACCCCTCCCGCCGCCGCGTGAATCAGTACCTTTTCTCCGGCTGAGATCTTGCCCAGGCGACAGAGAGCATACTGCGCTGTCAAGAACGCACTCGGGAGAGTCGCGGCTTCATCTTCCTGGAGAGGCTCCGGGATAGCGACGATCCGGTCCGCCGAAATCGTCAGGAAGGCAGAAAAACTGCCCGGTCCCACCGCCATCACCCTTTGCCCCACGCGGAACTGCTCGACCCCTTCTCCCACGCTCACGATTTTTCCGGCGCATTCGTATCCGAAAACATGGGAGGTCCCGGGATATCGCCCCAACGCCATCAAAACGTCCCTGAAACCCATACCCGTAGCGTGGACCTCAATCTCTACTTCGCCTTGGCCCGGCGACCGGCGTTCCACGGGACACAGAGACAGATTGTCCAGGATGCCGGTTGAAGAGATCCTTAGCTGGTAGGGTTGGTTGATATCTGCCTTGGGGCTCTTATGCGCTGCGGGAGAATCGACTCTGCTTTGGACCAGTCGCGCCACCAAGCGACGCCCGTGACGAAAGACCACCAAGTTCTCGTCCTTCTCGTTCCTGACCTCTTCAAAAAGTGCCTCCACTTCGTCGGGGGAAGCAACGGGATCCAGATCAACCCTTCCACAGTGGAGTTCCGGGTACTCGAGGCCTATGGTGCTTCCCAAGGCTGCGGTCGGAGACTGCGACAACGATCTCAAAGCTGTTTCAGAATCCACGGATTGGGCCCCACGGGTCACAATCCACAGATTGTTGGTCAGGGAACTCCCGCCGGAAACAAGGGCCTTCACCAGGTGGAGCAAACTCCCACATCCCTTTTGAATTTCCCCTTTCAAAGTTTCCCAGTCCTGGAATGCACTGGAAGAATCGTTCAGTGGCCAGAGATATACAACTCCGTTCAGGGTGGACCCATTTGAGCATCCGGCCTCCTGTAAGAGCCTTTGGAAATCTTCCGGGCTGCTGGCATCGACCTGGAAGTGTCCTCGACCCCGGTTTTCGAATTTCTTTCCCGCGGAAACAAAGACGCAGCCTTCCCCGTGAGATTTCAGGGTCGTCTCCAGGCCTATTCCCATGGCGCCGTGATCGGCCAATATCAGCCAACTCCCCTTCCGCGCCGGGACACCCATTACCTGCCCCAGTTTCTTCGCCTCCTCTGCCGTGCGCGGGCCGCGAGCCAGGACCAAGGACTGATTGGATAGAACGCTGTCCCGCTCCTGTTCGGGGGACGTTGCCACCTCGGTGAATCCACTCCCGATGAGCAACTTCCGCCATTGGTCTTGAGAAAGCAGTGCGTGTGAGGGCCGGAGCTCCGTATCGGTAAACCTCCACCAACCCTCCGTCAGGCCCACGATGATGTCCGCGAATCGGAGTGGCCGAGTCGCTTCCAGCAGCACGAGCAAGCCTTCCGACGACAAGAGTGTTTGAATCTGTTGGAGGGTCTGACGCAAATCCGCCGTGGCATGCAGGACATTGGCCGCGATGATCAGGTCGAACGAATGACTACTGAAGCCCTGCTCCAATGGGTTCTTCTCGATATCGAGAACCCGATAACTTACGAAGGGGTAGGCGGCAAAGGTTTCCCGGGCCTTGGAGGTAAAAAGACTCGAGACGTCTGTGAATACATACTCCGTCCGTTGGGCCGAAAGTTTGGGCAACAGATAGGACGTGGTGCTTCCGGTTCCCGCGCCGATCTCCAGGATCCTTAAGGGTCGATCCTGGGGCGCTCCGCCAACCACCTCCATAACAGCCTGCTGAATGAGCCCGTTGTAGAAACGAAAGTACGGAGAGTCTCTGTAGAGTCTTTCCACGTCTCCTAAAGACCCATTGGGAAATAACAGCTCCAGCGGCTCGGATTCACCTCTCATGGCTCGGGCGAAGTGCTGACCGCACCGCCCGACCAGGATCAACTCCGCGGAAGAGGCTGGGTATTCCTTCAAAAGGGTCGATAGCTCCTCCTCGGGATTTTGCTCGGGAGGAACGCGGGAGACTTTCCACTCTTGGCCGTCTCGCAAGAGGCAGCCGTCCTGTTGCAACATCTCGAACATTCTGCCCAGGAGACGATGGTACCGTTCCGGGACGCGCAGTTCGCGCGCTTTCGACTCGGTGGTGAAGGTGTGATGTTCCTGAATCCTCCAGCCCAATTCCCGGAGCGCCTGCCATACATATTGAGTGCTCAACCCCTCCAGCCTTGGCAGCAGGGAGGCAAACTCCTCTAACCCTGGCTCCGAGCGGCTTCGCCGCGCATATGGCAGGAGTGCTTGCGCAATACGCAGGGGGGCGGGAATGAAGGCGGAACTCTCAGGCCTCTCGATTTGTCGCGGCTTTTCTTCCCATTTGAACTCATACAACCATTGGCTGAAATCCTCTTGCTCGAAGGGGATGATTGCCTCTCGTCCCGCCCGTCTAAGAACCAAACCCCGAACTTCGAAAACCCTTTGTCCCGCGGGATCAAAAACCTCGATGTCCGCAGTAATCTCGGTGCTGTCGATGGCGACACCTTTGCCAAGAGTGACATGACTCCATACTTGATCGCCAGGACGGCGGTACACCGTGAAGCTTTCCAGTCGCTGCGGCAAGTAAGTCTGCGTTTCAGCATTGGAAGTGGCAGGCGCCGACAACGCCGCGACGACGGGCTGCAAGCAAGCGTCCATGAAAGCCGGGTGAATGTGATACCGCTCTGTTTCGGCGGATAAGGAGGCAGGGAGCTTGATCAAACCAATGGCCTCTCCCTCATGTCTCCATAACCCTTCTATTCCTTTGAAGTCGGGTCCAAACTCCAGCCCTCGCGACCGCAGCGACTCATAGTGGGATTCGACCTCCACCTTGGTCTGGCAACGCCTTTGAATGTCGGTGAGGTTAACGAGTTCCTGCGACCCATCGCGGCTGCCCTCTTCTTCCGCGGATATATCGCCGGTGGTATGAAGCATCCATGCGGGGCTTCTCTTTTCTCCCTTTGGATCGAGGCTGAAGACTTTAAAAGTGGCGGAACCCGGCTCCGTCTCTGTCACCATCACCTGAATCGTTCTTTCTTCTTCGTCCGGGAGCAGGAGGGCCTGAGTAAGAACCACGTTTCTTACGGTGGTCTGCTTGCCTGCAAAAGTCTCGCCTGCTGCGGCCTGCACCAACTCCAGATAGGCGGTGGCTGGAAGAACTGCTTTGCCAAAAACGCAATGGTCTTTGAGAAAGGGAAGACGAGTAACACTGAGTTGCTGTTCGAAGAGGGGGATTGCGGAACGCAATCGACTACCCAGCAATGGATGGCTTGTACCAGAAGCCTTCGCGGCAAGGCCGGCTATGGGCTGCTCGGCGCGGGATGGGGAATCCACCCAGTACCGCTCGCGTTGGAAGGGATAGGTGGGCAGGGCGATCTTGCGGCCTCGACGATCCTGGTAGAACCCATCCCAGTTCACATCGACGCCATTCACGTAGAGCTGCCCCAGGCTTTCCAGTAATTGTTGCCAATCGTCCCGATCTTCCCGCAGCGAAGGCAGCCAGACCCCTTCACCGATCGGCACGCATTGGCTACCCATGCTGACCAGAATGGGAGTTGGCCCAATCTCCACAAACAAGCGATAGCCTTGTTCATAAAGCTTCTGCATGGCCTCGGAAAAACGCACCGTGTTCCGAAGATTCTGCCGCCAGTACGTCGCATCCAGCAGATTCTGTTCTCCCACCATTTCCAGGCGCATGCTGGAAAACAAAGCAACCTGCGGAGCGGCGTAATTCAGTTCTTTCGCAGTCTGTTCGAATTCCGCCAACACGGGCTCCACCAGCGGCGAATGAAAGGCATTGGACACCTTTAGTAATTTGACCTTGGTGCCCTCCCTCTCCAACTGCTTCACAATCGCCTGCACCGCCGCCTTTTCTCCGGAAATCACTGTGCTCTCCGGCCCGTTGACGGCGGCAATAGCCACTCGATCCCGGTAGGGGGCCAGGGCAGCGGCGGCCCGCTTTTCGTCGGCGAGCAGGGATGCCATCATCCCGGCGGCCGGAAGGCTTTGCATGAGACGTCCCCGCTCACGCATCAGTTTGAGTCCGTCCTCAAAGCTCATCTGCCCGGCCACCGTAGCGGCTACGATCTCCCCGACGCTGTGGCCCATGATCAGCGCGGGCTCTACCCCCCAGGAACGCCACAACGCGGCCAGCCCGTACTGGACTGCAAACATCGCCACGTGCGTGTACTGGGTCTCATCCAAGGGCGTGCTCGCCCCCGGCTGCGGGTACAACACCGACCGCAAGGACATTGGCAGATGCGGGCGCAGGCATTCATCACAGCGATCGACGACGCTTCGGAAGATCGGCTCGCCCTCGTACAGCCGGCGCCCCATATTCAAGTACTGCCCCCCCTGTCCCGTGAACAGGAAAACAACCTTGGGTGCCTGGATACCCGGAACCTCTCTGCACGACAGTCCTGCAGCCTCGTGGCCCGCTCTGTAATCAAGCAGCCGTTCCCGCAACTCCTCTGAAGTTGAGCTGACGACGGAGAGTCGATGATTGAAATGCGACCGTCCTGCATCGACCGTGTAACACACGTCAGCCAGTGATGCCGCCGCTGGGGTCGCGAGATAGCCTTCGTAGCGACCCGCCAGTTCATTCAAGGCGACTGGATTCTTTGCGGACAGACAGAACAAGTGTGAGGTTCGGGAGTTATCCTCAGGGGCAGAATGAAGTTCCGGGGCCTCCTCCACGATCATGTGGGCAACGGTCCCGCTTCCACCGAAAAAGCTCAGGCCAGCCACGTGCGCCTTGTCTCGGCTGGGCCAGGGCATTGCCTGGACGGGGATGAGTGCAGGAATATCGTCAAGCGTGATCGCGGGATTGAGCTTCTTGAAATGCAAGTGAGCTGGAATGGTGCGGTGCTGCAGCGAAAGGACCACTTTGATCAACCCGGCTACACCCGCGGCCGATTCCAAGTGGCCCACATTGGTCTTCACGGTCCCGATAATCAGCGGATGATTTGCAGATCGTCCCCGGCTGTAGACCGAGGCTAAACCCCGCACCTCAATCGGATCTCCTAAAGGGGTTCCAGTCCCGTGGGTCTCTACAAAATCCACCTGATCCGGTTCTAGCCCAGCTCTCTCCAGCGCCTGGCGCATCACTTCGGCCTGGGCCAGCTTGTTGGGAACCGTAATTCCACTGCTGGCGCCATCTTGATTCACCGCCGAGCCGCGAATGACGGCACGGATATTATCGCCGTCGGCCAGAGCGTCGGATAAGCGCTTCAGCACAACAACGCCACAACCTTCACCCCGAACATAACCGTTGGCCCTGGAGTCGAAAGTCCTGCAGTAGCCGTCGGGAGAAAGGGTCCTTGCCTTGGTCGAGGTAATGCTGATTTCAGGCGACAGGATCAGGTTGACTCCGCCCGCCAGGGCCAGGTTGCATTCCCGGTTGCGGAGGCTTTGGCAGGCAAGATGGATTGTGACCCCGGAGGTTGAGCAGGCTGTATCCACCGCCATCGCGGGTCCCTGCAATCCAAAAGAATACGAAATTCGCCCGGCCGCAAAGTTGAGGCAATTCCCGGTGAGGTGGTAGGCGTCAATGAACTCCAGGCCCGCGCGCTCTACAATCCGGGCATAATCGTAGTTTGTGATACCAATAAAAACGCCGGTCTGACTCCCCAGCAGGCTCTTGGGAGCAATGGCGGCGTCCTCCAGCGCCTCCCAGCTCACTTCCAGCACCAATCGCTGTTGGGGATCCGTCTTCCGAGTCTCGCGGGGAGAAATCCCGAAAAAATACGCGTCAAACTTGTCGACCTCGTCCAGGAATCCGCCCATCCGCGTGTACATCTTGCCCGGACAATCGGGATCGGGATCATAAAAAGCGTCGATGTCCCAGCGATCCGCAGGAACTTCGCGAATGGCATCCACCCCGTCGCGCAACAGATTCCAGTAAGCCTCCGGACTACTGGCATGGCCGGGAAACCGGCAGCCCATTCCAATGATCGCGATCGGTTCCCTCTTCTCACGCTCGAGAGCATCGAGCTTGGCCTGCATTTCCTCCATAGCCCGGAGCGCCCGTTGCAGCACGGCCCGCCGGTCCTTGGGTTCTGATAAGTGATTCATGGAATCGGTCCCTTTATCGTTTTCCAAAATCCTTATCTCCTTCCAAAAACCCGCCGCCACCGGCGGTTTCACCTGATCTGTTCCAATTTCTTCGCGAGCAACTCAACCAGTTCCTCTTCGGAAAAGGCTTCTTGCCGGACCTCCGGCGCCTCTTTCTTCTTTTCGGGTGACAGCGAGAGGACCGCAGCACTCGCGGGCTCTTCCAACTTAATCACGGTCTCAGCCAAGTATTTCGTCAAGGCCTCGACGGTCGGGTATTCAAAAGCAACGGTCGGCGGAAGAGAGCAGCCCAGGCTCACTTCCAGGCGCGTTCGCAATTGCACCGTCATGATGGAGTCCATGCCCATTTTGAAAAAGCCTTGCCTTGGATCGACGCCATCGGATGACCCAAACCCCAGAATCTCAGCCACCTGCGTGCGGATGTAGCTATGCAAGAGCGGCCTCTTATCGATCGGGGAGGCCTGCTGAATCCGCTGCAGCAGGCGCGACCTCTTGTTCTCTTCCACCTCCCCCGCCTCCACCTGGACTTGTGGTCGGGCTGTCAACTGTTCAAGAAATGGCCGCTTTTTCCTGGCCTCGTAGATGGGTCCAAAAACCTTCCAGTCCACATCCGCCACCGTCTTCTGGGTTGCGCCCGTTTCCAACAGGTATGCGAGGGCTGCGAGGGCCTGTTCGGGCGGAAGGCTCTTCAAGCCGATGCGTCCGAAAAGCGTGGCCAGTTCCTCTGAGACCAGCCCTGGACCCTCCCACCAGCCCCAATTAACGCTCAACGCCGGAAGTCCAAGACCAGCCCGATGGTGAGACAGGGCATCCAGGAAATGATTTGCCGCCGCATAATGACCCAGCCCCTGAGAGCCCCATACCGATGCTCCCGAGGAAAACAGGACAAAGAAATCCAGCGCCTCCGCGCCTTTCCTGGCTTGGGTGAATTGGTGGAGCAACCACGCCCCCGTCACCTTGGAGCGCAGGACTTCGTGAAATTCCTCCGGTTTGAGATCAACCAGGTCATGTGACCCCACGATTCCAGCGGCGTGAATAATTCCTCGAAGTGGGCTGCGGTGGCGGGCGAGTTCCTCCCACAGGCTCGACATCTGTGATTCGTCGCCGACATCGGCCTTGGCGACGAGAATCTTCGCCCCACGTTCCTCCAAGGTTCTGACGGCGGCAATCCGCTTTCCGAGCTCGGTCTCGGGAGGGACGGACGCCCATGTGGACCGCTCCGGCAGACCCGTCCGACTCGTCAGCACTAAATGTCGTGCCCCCTGTAACATCAGCCAACCGGCGAGACGGAGTCCCAGGCTTCCGAGACCTCCGGTTATCAAGTAGGTCGCATCAGGCAGGAGAGTGAGCGGTTTCCTTACGGCGGCGCCGGCATGAGATCTCACCAGGCGCACCACATAGCGCCGCCCCTCACGGCGCACCACCTGGTCCTCGCCGTCCGAGCCCAGGATCTCTTCCCGAAGCGTGGTTGCTACCTCCGCCGTAGTTGATGTCTTCTCGAAGCGAGGCAAATCCACCAATCCGCCCCACAGGTTCGGATGCTCAAGCGCAATAACCCGTCCCAGGCCCCACAAGGGAGCTTGCTCCACGGACAGTGACATCCCATCCGCCGGCTCGACTGCTTGCGCGCCCCGGGTGACCAACCATAGGCGAGGCGGTGTCTTCCATTCCATTTGGGCGAGCGACTGGATCAAATGCAACACGCCGTCACAACTGAGAGCTTGCGAATCCTGGAGGAAGCTCGCTGAACGGGTTGTCGTCGAATCCAAACTCCAGAGGTAGATGATGCCCCGGCAAGAGGGGTGTGCGGCGCCCAGCGCCTCATGAAGCAGTCGCTGCATGTCTTCCAATCGTCGCGGGTCGACGCAAAAGCGCCCGGGTCCTTGAACTTGAAAGGAGTCTCCGACAAACACTAGGACGCACTCCTCGCCGTGCGATTGCAGTAACTCCGCAACTGCTGAGCCGAGTCCTCCCCGCTCTGCAAATATCAGCCAGCGCCCAGTTTGGCCGGTCTGCACCTTCAAGGTATCGGGTGGAAGCGGTTTCTCCTTCCACTCCAGCTCGTACAGCCAGTCCGCCTCTGCTTGCCCCGCCTCGATCTTCCCGGAGACGTGCGCCTTCCATTCCTTCGTCGCGTCGGACTCACGGCTGAAGAGTTGGAATGATCCCAGCCCGGGCGCGCTCAAAGTCAGAATGAACTGCATTTTCGATTCCGTACCATCAGGCAAGGTCAGAGGCTGATGTATAGCCAAGTCGGAGATCCGATGCAGCCTTTCACCAAATGCCGCATCGCCGGCTGCTGCAGCCATCTCCAGATAGACTGTCTCCGGCAAGGGAGCTGAACTCTCGACATGATGTTCGCGTAGCAAGTCGCGGAAACGGGCGTCGAGCTTGTTCTGCCAAAGGAAGCTGCCTGGCAGATTTGCCACGTCCGGCAAACGAACCCCAAGCAGCGGATGATCCTGGACGCTTCCAATACCCTCACCGAAGCAACCAAGGCTGGTGCTCCCTTTCGAAGGTTGCGTCTCCATCCAGAAGTGTTGACGCTGCCACGGATAAGCGGGGAGGGAAACAACCTTACCTGCGGAAGGAAAAAGGCGCTCCCAATTCACCGGATATCCGATGGTATAGAGCCGGCCGATCGAGCCCAGTAAACTCGCCCGCTCATCCTTCTCCCTCTCCAGGGAAGGAATGGCATAGCCTTCCCGGCCCAGATCGTGAAGGGTGTCTTCGATAGATGGCATCAGAACGGGATGGGGGCTGAGCTCGATGAAAACTGTGTGATCATCCTCCGCTAGCCGTTGCACGGTTCTGGAAAAAAGCACGGGGCGCCGCAAGTTGCTCATCCAATAGCGAGCGTCCAAGGTTGATCCATCACTTCTCTGGGCAGTCACAGTGGAATAAACCGGTACTCTTGCCTGCCGAGGTTGGATTCCGTCCAGCGTGCGCAGCAAGTCGTCCGTGAGAAGATCCATCTGAGGGCTGTGCGACGCCACGTCCACCTTCACCAGGCGGCAAAAGACATCCCGGGCCTGCAACTCCCCGAGAATCTTTCCCATCGCGGCCGGATCCCCCGACAGCACGGTGGAGCGAGGGCTGTTACTCACCGCAACCGACACACGGTCCTCGAACCCGGCCAGGGCCTCCTTCGCCTCATCCAAGGGAAGCGCCACCACGGCCATCGCCCCCTTGCCGCTCACGCGTCGCAACAGGAAGCTGCGCGCGCAGATGATGTGCATGGCATCTTCCAGACTCAAGGCTTCCGCCACAAAGGCCGCCGCCACCTCGCCCATGCTGTGTCCCACCACGGCGTCCGGCTCCACCCCCCAGGAACGCCACAGCGCAGCCAGGGCGATTTCAATCGACACCAGGCTGGGCTGAATGACATCGATTTCGTTCATCCGATATCCGGGAGCACTGGGATCGAGATTCAATTGCTCCTGCAGCGACCAATCCACAAAGGGTCGCATCGCCTGCTCGCATCGCTCCAGTGATTCCCGGAAAACGGCTTCTCGGCTCATGAGTTGCCGGCCCATCCCAGGCCATTGGGACCCTTGTCCAGGACACACAAATACGACTTTCCGGGTTCGGTCCGGCTCCGCCTTTCCCGCGCACACTCCCGGCAGGTTCTCCCCCAGCAAAAAGGCCTTCAAGCGGTCACTCGCATCCGCGTGGCTTCCAGCCACCAGCGCCATACGATGTTCGTGATGAGTGCGGCGCACACTGGCGGTAAAACAGAGGTCGCGCAGGGGAGGCGCTTCTTCATCGTTCACCGCGGAAAGGTATGCGCGAGCCAGCGCTGCCAACGCTTCCGGTGAACGCGCGGAAAGAGGCAGCAAGCAAGTGGAATCGGGACGCGAGCGCGTGTCCTCAGCGGCCTGCTCTCCTGGGGCTTCCGCGAGGACCACGTGAGCGTTAGTGCCGGCGATTCCAAATGCACTGACGCCGGCCACGGCGGACTCGGAATCTTGCGGCCAGGGCGTCAACGCGCGGGGAATGACCAGTTGACAGTCCTTCCACGCAATGGTTGGGTTCAACTCCTTCAAATGGAGGCTTGCGGGGATCAAGCGATGTTTGAGGATAAGGGCCGTCTTGATGAGGCCGGCGATTCCTGCTGCCCCTTCGGTGTGACCGAAGTTAGTTTTGACGGACCCGACATAGCAAGGTCTGCCCGGGGGGCGATCGGGGGAAAGGACGCTCCCCAAAGCACCGAGTTCAACCGGGTCGCCCGCAAGCGTCCCGGTGCCATGAGCTTCCACGTACTGTATCTGGCCCGGAGAAACTCCTGCATCGCG
The DNA here is from genome assembly GCA_020073185.1 of Terriglobia bacterium. Classification (NCBI taxonomy): domain Bacteria; kingdom Pseudomonadati; phylum Acidobacteriota; class Terriglobia; species Terriglobia bacterium. Next base: position 34,479 of record JAIQFT010000043.1, on the reverse strand, counting down.
GTACGCCCAACGCAATAAGTCTTCCTGGCCACCCCGCGCCGGGGTGGTCATGTATCCACTGCTCCGGCCGTCATTGTTTACGGCACTGCCTCGAATGAGGGCATAAATGGGGTCGCCGTCCCGCAAGGCGGAAGCGAGCGGCTTAAGCACCACAATGCCGGCTCCTTCACTGCGAACGTAGCCGTTGGCGCCGGCGTCTCCGAACTTGCATCGGCCATCGGGCGCCATCATTTTCGATTGCGAGTAGGCGATCGAGATGTGGGGCTGCAAGATCACATTGGCGCCCCCCGCCAATGCCATCGAACATTCGCTCCTCCACAGGCTCTGGCATGCCAAGTGGACCGCCACCAGCGACGAAGAGCAGGCCGTGTCGACCGTCAGACTGGGACCCTGCAACCCCAGAACATAGGACAGGCGGCCCGAGGCGGAATAACGGCCACTCCCCGTGGTCATGTAGAAATCGACGCCGCCGGGATTCGCAAAAAGACGGGCCTCATAGTCATTCAGCCACATTCCAATGAAGACGCCGGCATGGCTGCCGCCCAGACGATCGACCGCCTGCCCCGCATCCTCCAGCGCTTCCCATGCCACCTCCAATAGCAAGCGCTGTTGCGGATCCAGTCGGTCGGCTTCGCGTGGAGAGATGCCAAAAAAACTGGCATCAAACATATCGATTTGTTCCAGAAAGCCGCCCCAGCGAGTCATCATTTTTCCGGGCGTGGCGGGACGCGGATCGTAATAGGCGGCAACGTCCATGCGATCCGGGGGGATCTCCATGATGGCATCCACCCCGTCCCGCAAAAGGCGCCAGAAGGCTTTCGGGCCGGCCACGCCCCCCGGGTAACGGCAGCCGATGCCCACGATTGCAATCGGGGCACGAGACCCTGAATCCTGGGGGCTCAAGCTCGGCAAGCCCGCGCTCGACTCCGGCTTCGGTAGATCCGTCTGCGGACTATGCGAAGTGACATCGGCGGTTGACATCATTTCACTCCCATCCTGAGCTGACCCAACACGCCACCTTCCTCGCTCTCGACGGATAAGGAAAACTTGCGCTCCCCAGAAGTACGGCAAAGAATGGTCTGAACGGGTGGCCGGTGCGGCACAGCATCCACCGGCCATTCAGCGCACGTGAGATGGCAATCACAACCATCAACCACGACCGCCGCGGAATAATCTGCACGCGGTGCCAGCGATACCAGCGTCAATGCGGGTTCATTCTTGCTGCCGTCGGGAAGCATCAACGCTCGCCGGCCAGGTCCCGGCGCCAGCGACACCTCGAAGGACTGCAGAGAAAATGACAGCCCCTTGCCGGTCGCCTTCAAGTAAGCTTCTTTCCGGGTCCAGCCATCGAAAAATCCGCGCAGCCTCTCGTGCTCCGGCAACGCTTCCAATGCAGCCTTCTCGGCGATCGAAAAGCACGATTCCGCAAGATCGCGAAGGTCGCTGAGCGGGCGGATGAATTCTAGATCGACCCCAATCTCCCGCCCCTGCGCCACGCCGACGAGTGCGAGACGTTGAACCGGATCTCACTTTCCGCGAAAGTTCCCGCCAGTGTCGGCTTTCCGTAACGGCCATACTGGAACGACAGAGCTCGTGGTTCGCTCCCCAAATAACCGGCCAGAACCTCTCGCAGAAGCGCCCGCGCGACCATGTATCGATTCCGGCCCTGCGGGAACCGAAAGCGCATGGCCCGCTTGTATTCGTCGGAGGAGATGTTCTCTGCCAGCCTTTGCATGACTGCATCCGGATGATCGAGCCTCGCAAACCACACGTGCACGCTCCCCTGGGTCATGGCGGGGGTGCGGTTGGACATTTTCCATTCCTGAGCATCGGTCAGCATGGCGCGGCACCTTGACGATCGTCCAGAACCGCGAGAAAGTCCTCGCTCACCGCGCGCGCAACTTTCCGATACTGGCTCCGGATAAAGAAATGGTCACCCGGGAACATTCGCAGCCGGAAAAACCCATTGGTCAACTCTCCCCACGCCTGAAGGTCGTCGCGATCCACTCCCTTGTCGTTCTCCGCCCCAAACACCGAGATGGGGCTGTCGAGGCGCTCGCCGTTGGTGTAGGTGTAGGTTTCGATGACCGCCATATCCGCCCTCAGACTGGGCAAAACGAGTTGGAGAAGTTCGGGTTCGCGCAGTACGGCCGGCGGAATCCCATTCCAGCGTCGCCGCAATGCCGCCAGAAACTCAGCCTCGGGAAGATGGTGGATCCGGGCCAGCCGTTCGGGGCGGGGCGGCGCTCGCCGCGCCGACACAAATAGCTGCGCCGGGCCAGGGAAAGCTTCCGCGCGCAGATACCGGGTGACTTCGAATGCAATCAGAGCTCCCATGCTGTGACCGAAAAAGGCATACGGCCCCCTCACCAGCGGGCGAATGGCCTGGGCAGCTAAGGGCACGATGTCGCTCAGCCGGTTGAACGGCTTCTCCCGGATGCGGTCCTCCCTGCCGGGAAGCTGGACCGCCAGCAACTCGATGCTGGGAGCGAGTTCATGCGCCCAGGAAAAATAGGCGGAGGCTCCTACGCCAGCGTACGGGAAGCAGAACAGTTGCAATGCCGCTGACGGATTTGGACGGAATCGGAGAAGCCAAGGGCGGCACTCCTGCTGCCCTTGATTTTGTTTTGTATCCACGGACATACACTTCGCGTGAGTGCAAACAGGCGTTCTGGATCGGATTCGGCCAAGACGCTGCCCAGAGCAGCCCGAACATCATGTAGATAATCACTTTTCTTGCCTTTGTACGAGAAATTCGACAGTAACTTCCGTTACGTTGGTGTTGGCACTAATGAAGGGGGACAAGGAAGCCATGAGGTACCCTGATACCTAGTTGCTTAAGTTGGCGTATGATGCCCTGCGATGCTTCTGGAACTCGATCTGTTTCTTCCACTCGAACGGATGGGCGTTCTGGTTATAGGCGTCGACAAAAAGCTCGATATGGTGGCGAAATTGTTCCGTGCTGGCGAAGCTGGTCCCCGCCTGGGATTCCCGGCTGAGAATGCTGAACCAGATCTCCACCTGATTCAGCCAGGAAGCGTGGGTGGGGGTGTCGTGGAAGTGGACGTTCTTGTGCCGTTCGACCCAGCGGTCGCACGCGGGTTTGTCAGTGTTGAGATTGTCGAGGATGACGTGAATGGACTGGTGCGGATGAGCGGCCACGATGCCATTCATGAACTCGAGGAACTCCACCCGGCCGCGGCGCGCGTAGTGGCCCACTTTCACCAATCCGGTGGCCACTTCCAGAGCGGCGAACAAGCTGGTCCTGCTGTGCCGCGGATCGTCATGCGAGAACCCGCTGAGGGCCTTGCCATGCGGCAGCCGCAGCCAGCCCTGCGCGCGCTCCAGCGCTTGGTTGTGCGGTTTCTCGTCCACCGACAGCACCAGGGCGTTCTCCGGTGGGTCCAGATACAGCCCCACTACATCGGCGGCTTTCTGGGCAAAGCAGGGGTCCGTGCTCACACACCAACTGCGGCGCCGTTCCAGGCTGATGCCGTGCTTGCGCAGCACCCGCCAGATCTGATCGTCGGAAATGTCTCCCAGCGCCGCCGCCAGCAAGCTCCCGTTCCAGCGTGTATATCCAGAGGGAACCGGAGCGTCCAACTGCCGGAGAATCCGCTGCTCAGCGCCGGCATCGTAGCGCCGTGGCTTGCCGCTGCGCGGGGCATCGCCGAGTCCCTGCAGTCGCCGCGCCAGAAACCGGCTGCGCCACTTGCTCACCGTAGCCGGACGCGTCTTGCGCTGCGCGGCAATGGTTTCATTACTCAAGCCGTAGGCGGCATCCAAGATGAGTCGTGCCCGGAATTCATCCCGCCTGGTGCTGCTCGGACGGTGCACGATGCTCTCCAAATGTTCCCGCTCTGCGCTGCTCAGAATGGGTATCTGCGCCCGCATGTCGGACACTATACACCATCGACCATACGCTAACTGGTGCAACTTAATGCTCGTCACAACCTCCTGTGACATTCTCCCTTCAACTTCGCCATCGCAACGTTGCTGAAAGTGCCCTGAGGGAATCCGCACTTTGCTGACATGGTTCATGGCGAGATAGTTTCCAGATGGTCGGCCCTGGCGAACGATTTGGAACTCTTGTTACTAGCGGAGCCGCCGAACCGTTGCGTGTCGCGGTTCAACTCCGAAATCCTGTGCCCGCGCTTCGCCAAAGGCGGGCAAATTTATTTCCTGCTGGAGAGGGTGGGCCAGTTCCCTCGCAGCAAATGGTGGAAATTCCGGCATTGACACGCGCGCTACAATGCCGCTGCTGTGGTTGGCGGTTGCAGCGTCGTCAGCCCTTGTGGCCCGGTGCTGTCGAAGGCGGCGCAGTTCAAACCGGAAAACGTTCCGTCTAGCCCCGGTTTATCACAATGCAAGTAACGCTTTTCTGTGTTTACGGCAGGATGCACCGTGGCCCACAGGTCGCATTTGCCGCGGAGTACATGTCATGCATTCAAAAACCGTTCGCTGCCTCATATTCGCGGCAGCGCTTGCTGCCGTCACCGTGTCCGCGCAGGTCGGCCATCAAGGTTCGGCCGTCGTCGCGCCGCAGCTTTCCGCCGATAATCCGTTCGCCCGGCCGAGCACGCTGCCCTACCACCTTCCCCCTTTCGACCGCATTAAGGACGCGGACTTCCGGCCCGCCTTCGACGCCGGTATGGCTGAACAGCGCAAAGAGGTCGAGGCGATCGACCGCAACCCGGCGCCGCCGAGCTTCGAAAACACCGTCGTTGCTTTGGAAAAATCGGGCCAGTTGCTGGATCGGGTATCGTCGGCCTTCTCCAATCTCAACGGGTCCAACACCAATCCCGAGATCCTGAAAATTGCCTCCGAGATGGCTCCGAAGCGCTCCGCGCACCGGGACGCCATCCTGCTCGACGCGGCGTTGTTCGCGCGTTTCGACGCGGTTTACCAGAAGCGCGCCGCTCTCCAACTGGACCCCGAGTCGCTGCAATTGCTGGAGCGCACTTATACCGAGTTCGTGCGGGCCGGGGCGAAGCTCTCGGATGCAGACAAAAGTAGGCTGCGGCAGCTCAACGAGCAGATCGCGTCGCTGACCACCCGGTTCCAACAGAACGTGCTCAAGGCCACCAAGGATTCCGCGGTGGTCGTTGACAACGTCGGCGATCTGGACGGGCTTTCACGCGAACAGATCGGCGCCGCGGCGGAAGCAGCGAAGGCGCGCGGGCTCAACGGCAAGTGGGTGATCCCACTGCAGAACACCACCATCCAGCCGGTGCTGGAGCAACTCCGGAACCGAGCGCTGCGGGAGAAAATCTACCAAGCCTCGATCGGCCGCGCCGACGGCGGTACCTACGACAACACGGCGGTCGTCGCGCAAATCGTGAAGCTGCGCGCAGAAAAGGCCACCCTGCTGGGGTATCCCGATTATGCGGCGTATGGGCTGGCGGATGAGACTGCGGGCACGCCTGCGGCCGTCAACCAGATGCTCGCCCGGCTCGTGCCGCCTGCCCTCGCCAACGCCAAAAAAGAAGCGGCCGACAACCAGAAACTGATCGACGAACAGGCGAGCGCCGGCAACGGCACGCCATTCACACTGCAGCCCTGGGACTGGGCCTTCTACGCCGAACAGGTCCGCAAAGCCCGCTTCGGCTTCGACCAGTCCGAGGTGAAGCCTTACTTCGAGTTGAACCGCGTGATGCAGGACGGCCTGTTCTATGCCGCCCATCAGCTCTACGGTCTCGACTTCAAGGAGCGCCACGACCTCCCGGTGTACCAGACGGACGTACGAGTGTTCGAGGTTTTCAATGCCGATGGCTCTCCGGTGGGCCTGTTCCTGGCCGACTATTTCGCGCGCGACAACAAGCGCGGTGGCGCCTGGATGAGCAATTACGTTGGCCAGTCCAGGCTGCTCGGGTTGAAGCCCGTCGTCGTCAACAACCTCAACATCCCCAAGCCGCCGCAGGGCCAGCCCACCTTGCTGACCTTCGATGAGGTCAGCACCATGTTCCACGAGTTCGGGCACGCGCTGCATGGCCTGTTCTCGGACGTGAACTATCCCTCGCTCTCCGGCACCAGGGTGCCGCGTGATTTTGTCGAGTTTCCGTCGCAGTACAACGAGATGTGGGCGCGCGAGCCGATTGTGTTCACCCACTATGCAAAGCACTACCAGACCGGCGCACCGATGCCCCAGGCGCTGCTCGACAAGGTGCTCGCGGCCGAGAAATTCGGCCAGGGTTACGCGACCACCGAATACATAGCGGCCGCGCTGCTCGACCAAGCCTGGCATCAGATCAATTCGGCACAGGCGCCCTCAGCCGATAAGGTGATGGCGTTTGAGGCTGCCGCTTTGAAAAAGGACGGCGTGGAATACGCGCCGGTTCCGCCCCGCTACCACACTCCGTATTTCGCGCACGCCTTCGCCGGCGGCTATGCGGCCGGCTATTACGCTTACATCTGGAGCGAGGTGCTGGCGCGGGATACCGAACAGTGGTTCCATACCCACGGCGGTCTGCAGCGCGCCAATGGCGACTTTCTGCGGGCCAAGGTGCTCGCGCGCGGACGCAGCGCGAATCCGGAGGTCCTGTTCGAGCAGTTTTACGGAGGGCCGCCGGATATTGGGCCCCTGCTCGAACATCGCGGGCTCAAATAGCCGCCAGAACAGCATCACCGGTTTCCACACGAGAAGTTCATTGAGGGAATCGGTGTGCTCGTCCGACCTGAAAAGCAAACCCCCAAAAGAGATTGGTCGGCCCTAGCAGACGATTTTAGAACCGCCGTGTTCGGAGCGGAATTTTCGACCTCACAATTTCAGGAGCTTACGACCGAATTTTGAGGATTGGTCGGGGAGAGAGGATTTGAACCTCCGACCCCCTGGTCCCGAACCAGGTGCTCTACCAGGCTGAGCCACTCCCCGACGCATTGCGGACACTGCTTGTTGGCTGTCTTCAGGACTGCGGGCGCGGACCTTGCCGCATCGTCGTTATTATAGCAGCAAACGCTCTCGGCCCCATCACCTTCGCGGCTCAATTCGCGTTGCTGCGCATTCCGAACCCCGCCCGGGGAGGAGATGGCTATCTATCGCCCACCGTGCCGTTTCGCTTGTTGCAGTGGCAATGAGGCTGTCGGACGTCCGGCTGCATGCACCCGCACTCCATCGCGCCGCGCCCGCTTCACTTAATTACTCCCCGGTCCGACGACTCGATGAACCGGACCAGCAGCTCGACGTCTTCGCCCAGGTTGCCCTCGCGGCGCAGCTTCTCGATCGCCTGCGAGGTGTTCAGCTTGGACGCCAGCAGGATCTTGTATGCGTGATGCAGTTTGCGTAGCCGCTCGTCGCTAAATCCACGCCGCTTCAATCCCACGCTGTTCAGCCCGTACGCCCGATTCTCGCGCGCCGCACTGGTCTTGGAAAACGGCAGTACGTCCTGCGTGATTGTGGTCCCGCCGCCAATGTAGCTATGCGCGCCGATGCGCACGAATTGGTGCACCGGACACAGCGCGCCCACCACCGCCCATTCTTCCACCGTGACGTGCCCCGCAAGCGTGGCCGCGTTGATCAGCATGGCGTGGTCGCCAATCACGCAATCGTGCCCGATATGCGTGTACGCCATGATAAGAATGCCGCTGCCGATGCGCGTAACCCCACCGCCTTTCATTGTGCCGCGGTTGATCGTGACGTACTCGCGGATGGTATTGTCGTCGCCGATCTCCAGCCCCGTTGCCTCGCCGCGGTAGCTGATGTCCTGGGGATCAATGCCCACCGCCGCGAACGGATAGATGCGGTTGTTCCGGCCCATGCGTGTCGGCCCATGCAGCACGACGTGCGCCACCAGCTCGCAATTTCCCCCCATCTCCACCTTCGCTCCGACAACGCAGTACGGTCCGATACGGCAGGACTCCGGAATCCTGGCTGTGGGATCGATGATGGCGGTGGGATGGATCAACGAGTTTCAGTTTCGAATTCCAGGTTCGGCGCCGGAGCGGTTGCCCCGCCCTTGTCGCTCCCGGTTTTGGAGCGACAAGGTGGGGTTGTTCACGACTCGCCCTGACTGTCGCCGCCGGGTGACTCGGCGTTCGCTGCGGCGGAACGCGGCACCAGCCGGCAGCTCACGATGGCTTCACACACCCGGTTGTCGCCGACAAAAATCTTTCCCTCCATGCGCACCGCGTGCATCCGCCATGCCAGCACCGTCACCTCGATGCGCAACTGGTCACCCGGCACCACCGGACGGCGGAAGCGCGCGCGCTCGATGCCGGAGAAAACCATCAGATGCCGGTCGTGGTCCTCGATTTCGGTCAGCAGCAGCGCGCCTCCTGCCTGCGCGATCGCTTCCACCATCAACACCCCAGGCATGATGGGAAATCCGGGAAAATGGCCCTGGAAGTACGGCTCGTTCACGGTTACGTTCTTGAGCGCAACAATGCGCTGCCGCCGCGTCAGTTCCACCACGCGGTCAATCAGCAGGAACGGATAGCGGTGTGGCAGGATCCGCTGGATTTCCGTGATGTCCAGTGTCGTTTTCTGTTCCGTCGTCGCTTCTGTGTCCATGATTGCGGGTAAGTCAGGCATTATAGCGAAAGCATGAGTGTCGCCAACATAGTTCCGTCGCAACTGCTCGCCTTGCTCAACGCGCGCCGCCGGGAGATGGTCGAATTCATCCGCCAACTGGTCGTGCAGGAATCGCCCAGCTTCAACAAGCGCGCGGTGGATTCGTTCGCCCAATCACTCGCGAAAACGCTGCAACGCAAGGGCGCTCGTGTCCGCGTGCATCCGGTCAAGGAATTCGGCAACCATTTGCAGGCGGACTTCGCTGCCGCCAGCCGTCAAAAACCAGTCCTGCTGCTCGGTCACATGGACACCGTGTGGGACGTTGGCGCCTTGAAGACCATGCCGTTGTGCGAGAAAAATGGCCGTCTCTTCGGGCCCGGCGTTTACGACATGAAGACGGGTATCGCGCAGATGATCTTCGCGGTTGACGCGCTACGCGAGCTCCACGGCGCGCTGCCGCGGCCCGTCACCATCCTGTTGGTGAGCGACGAGGAGGTCAAGAGTGCCACCTCGCGCGCCATCCTGGAAAAGCTGGCGAGGCAATCCGCGGCGGTCTTCGTGCTGGAGCCGTCGGCGGGATTGAAGGGCGCGTTGAAGACGGCGCGCAAAGGCGTCGGCGAATACCAGGTCAGGGTCACCGGCTGCGCCGCGCACGCTGGGCTCGATCCGCAGAACGGCCACAGCGCCATCATCGAACTGGCGCGCCAGATCGAGCGCATCGCTGCCTTCAACGGCGCCAGGCGCGGCATCACCGTGAACCCGGGCATCATTCGCGGCGGCACGCGCACCAACGTTGTCGCCGCCGAAGCCGAGGTCGAGGTCGACGCGCGCATTGCCCGCCTGCTCGACGCGCCGCTGCTCGACCGCAAATTCCGGTCCCTGCGGCCCTTCGACAAGGTCTGTCGCCTCCAGGTCAGTGGCGGCATCAACCGCCCGCCCCTGGAGCGCACGCCTGCGGTGGTCGCCTTGTTCCGCAAGGCGCAGGCTGCGGCGCGCGAGCTTGGATTTGAAGTTGACGAGGCCTCGGTTGGCGGCGGCTCCGATGGCAACTTTACCGCCGCGCTCGGCATTCCCACGCTGGACGGCCTGGGTGCCGTCGGCGAAGGCGCACACGCCCGCAATGAATCCATCGTGGTCGCGGAAATCCCGCGCCGCACTGCACTGCTGGCGCGGTTGGTTGAATCGGTGTAGGTCGCTGGGCGGCACTAACCGCAGCGTGTCTTGGTAAGTTTCAGCGCTAGGGAGGGTCTGATCAACTCCGGTTTTTGAAGGGGACGGCCTTCAGGCCGCCCGTAAATGCCGCAGAAATAGCACGGCTTTAGACTAGCTGCTGAGGGACTGACGACGTGCTTGATCAGAGTTTCCCTAGTACTGCCGTGTCATGACACCCGTCAATACCCGAGCGTTGTCGTTTTCCAGAATGAGCGCTTTGTCGGCATCCAGAATGTACAGGATGAAGCTGGCATTGCTTAGGACGGATGAGCTTGGCAGCGCCGTAGCCACGCCGCGTCCACTATTGACATCGACCGTGAAGACCCCAACCTGGAAGGCCCCCCCCTGTGTGGTCGCGCCGTTCTCATCAATATCTAATGCGCCGGAAAACGCCGCGCCGCCTGGCAGCACAAATTGCCCCGTTATGCTTTCATTGGCAAGGCTGCTGGGCGGTTCGCCTCCGGTTAGCGTGACCGCGAAGTTCCCCGTCTGTGAAAAAGTGCTCGGGCTGGACAGAGTCTGGGGAAGGACAATGCCCTCGGCGGCGGCGGTTCCATCGATTTCCAACATCGCAAATCCACCGTCGCTACGCGGGTACAGCACGTATTGCAACACGGCTCCGTTGTTGACGGTCCAGTTTACGGTGGTGCGCCCCAACGTGGAATCCGTGACGGAGTATCCTCCTTGCGAATCGAACACGGTCTGATTTACCCCATCGAGTAGCCGGTTGGTAATCTCGCCCAGGTTCATGGTGAACAGGCCGCCCATCCCGAATGTGCTTCCACCCTTCACTCCGGCCATCGCCAAGGCGTACCGGCCATTGAAACTCGCGTTGGTGAACGGGCCAGGCGGCTGTTTTGACACTTCGCCGGCCAAGGCGCTGGCCCCGTCGATTTCAACCAGCTTCAGACGCGTATCGTCAACCTGGTAATAGGCAAACGTCTGCGTGCCCAAGGCGCTGGTGAGCGTGAAGGTTCCACGGCCCGACGATGATGGGGAACTATATGTGCCGGTGGCGCTGAGGTTCGTGCTTATGCTGGAGTTGTTGTTGACGTCAAGAATGCCGCGAGTGAAATGTCCGGCCCCGTCGGCGGCCAGGCTGCCAATCATGGCGATGAAGACTGGCGAACTACCTGCACTGACGCCCACCAGGCTTGCCGCATAGTTTCCCTGGATCGAGGCCAGGCCGAACTTGTCTGGATGTTGTAGTTCAAGGGTTCCGCTGGCAGTCGCACCGTTGGCATCGAAGCGCACCACGTAGCCCAGCGGTTGATTCGTCAGGACGAACTGCCACCCAACCGGCCCTTGGTCCGTATCCACCACGGCAGTGCCGCGTCCGTCGTCGCCAATCTGGTATGTGCCCCCCGTGATCGCGATCGGCGTTCCGCCATCATCGCTGCGATCGATCGTGCCGCCGGTAATATTGCCGTTGCCATCGCAGGCGATCGTTCCCGCCTCAGCGGACAGTTTCTGGCTGGTGCGAATGCTGAACGCGTACGCGTACGATCCCGCCAGCGAAGCATTGGAAAACTGCACCGAGACGTTGGTGCTTGCCGGGACCGCACTGCCATCCGCCATCTTTGCCGTGACGGTGACGCTCCCGCCAGGGGGTGGCGACGACGGAGCGACATAAACGCCGCCCGACGAAATGCTCCCACAGCCGGCCGCCAACTGACTCTTGCAAGCGACGCTCCACACCGGGGTGACGCTCGCCCCATTCACGGTGGCGGTAAACGTCTGCTGCGCGCCGGCCGCCATGGTCAGCCCGGTTGGAGTGATCACTAGTGGAGGAGGATTGATCGTTACCGTTGCTGACGCGGTTTGCGTCGTGTCGGCCTGCGCGACGGCGGTAATCGTCACGATATTGGGGTTCGGGATGCTCGCCGGGGCGGTATACAGACCGCTGGAGCTGATGGTGCCGATGCTTGCATTGCCGCCACTGGTGCCATTCACCTCCCAAGTCACCGTCGTATTGCTGGAAAAAGTCACCGTGGCGGTAAATTGCACTGTGCCGCTGAGATTGATCGCGGCAGTGGTGGGCGTAATCGAAATCGGCAGCGCCACCGTTACCGTGGCGGAGGCGGCTTGTGTTGTGTTGGCCACGGAAACGGCGGTGACCGTGACCGTGGTGGGACTTAAGGGGGCCGTGTACAACCCGCTCGAGGTGATCGTGCCCGTGTTGGAGTTTCCGCCCACGACCCCATTCACCTGCCAGGTGACCCCGTTGTTGCCCGCGTTGTTTACGGTGGCGGTGAATTGCTGTGTGCGACCGATTGGAACCGTGGCGCTGGTCGGAGAAATAGTAACTGACACCCCGGCACTGTTTCCGCTGCTGCACCCGATCATCATGCCGGCGAATACGATCGCCATGGCCGCGGCTGCCTGCTTCATGAGGTCTCCCAAGGTTCCCACCAACTTGCCTATGGCGCAGTCACCGTCAGCGTGGCCGCCGGGCTGGTTACCGTGCCGACCGAGGCGGTTATCACTGTCATGCCGGGCGTGATGCCGGTCGCAAGTCCATTGCCGTCGACAATCGCAACCCCGGCGGCGCTGTTGCGCCACGTGAAGGTCACCGGACTCACCTTGTTTCCGTTTGTATCCAACGCAGTCGCCGTGAACTGTTGGGTTTCTCCGACCTTGATCGTGGCGCCGCTGGGCGTCAGCGTCACCGAGGCGATCGGTGTGCTCGAACTCACTACGTTGAGGGTTGCCGCCGGGCTGGTTATCCCCGATGACGATGCGGTGATTTGAGCTGTCCCGACGTGGTGGCCGGTCGCAACGCCTGCGCTGTCTATGCTGGCCGTGTCGGGCGCACTGCTGGTCCAGGTGAACGTGGTTCCAGAGATAGTTCTTCCCCTGGAGTCCTGGGCGGTTGCCGTGTACACCTGCTGGGCATTGACGGCGACAAAACTGCTCGCAGGGCTTATTGCGATTGCGGCCAGCGTCCCCGTGGACGAGCCGCCGCATCCCGACAACAATGCGGCAACGGCCAGCAATGAGCACAATCGATGCATGCTGAAACGAGGATTGGGCGGCGTCGCGTAAGAACGCGTTCGCATTCGCGCGTTGACTCCTGGGTATCCGAGCTTCGCCGCATCTTAAACACCTGGCGGCGGGCAAAGTTGCTGGTTGTTAGCGCCGACGATTCGAATCTTTACAGGAACCTCGCATTCCGTCAACCGGACGGCGCTCCCGATCGCGCCGGGCCACGCCGTGCACCCGGGAAAAACTTTCTGCGGGACACGGGGTTGAAACGCGAATACCATCAGACGTGCCGGCCTTCTGGGGTGCGCGTACCTGCGGCAGCCCCAAGGCGCTCTCAATTGATCATGCGACTGAAATTGCTACATAGCAGCGGCAAGCGCGCTGGTGTATTGGGCGGATTGTTGTTGATCGGCTTCTGGCTTTCGGGTTGTGGGGGCGGATCCTCGTCCAGTTCAAGTCCACCCACGACAATCAACGTTACGCCTAAATCGGCATCCATCTCGCCTAACCGAGCGCAAGCGTTTTCGGCAACCGCGCAAGACTCGAAGGGAAATACGCTCACCGGTGTCGTGTTTGCCTGGGTCAGTAGTGCGCCCAATGTGGCCAGCATTGACAGTAACGGCGTTGCTCTGGGCCGCACGAGCGGAAGCACTCAGATCACAGCTTCCGCATCGGGTGTGACCAGTGCCCCTGCGACGCTCAACGTGACTCAACCCATAGCATCCATCACCATCTCGCCGCCAACAGCGACGATCGCGGTCAATGCAACCCAGCAGTTTACGGCCGCGGCGGTGGACGCCAATGGCAACGCCGTAACCGGCGTGACCTTTACCTGGGCTAACAATTCCTCCGTGATTGCAACCATCGACGGCAACGGACTGGCTACGGGCCATGCACCCGGAACTGTCTTCATTTCTGCGAGTGCTTCCGGGGTGACCAGCCCGCTGGCCACGCTAACGGTCACGCCATAATTCTCCCAATAACGGAACTAGAAATTGCTGGCGATCGCCGTGGGACTTGCCACAACGGTGGCAAAAGGCGAACCGCTCACGGCGCTCAAGGCCCCGCCGCTGCCGATCTGGAACTCCGAGATGTTGTTTGATCCCTGATTGCCAACAAACAACAGCTTGCCCGAGTTTCCTGATGCGATATACACGGGATTGGCGCTGGCGCTGAATGGGGAGCCGCTGACCGTCGCCAGTGCTCCTGAGCCGCTGATCGCGTAAGCCGATACATTCCCTGACCCGGTGTTGGCAACGTAAACAGAACTTCCGACAACTCTCACATTCACCGGCGTCGTTCCCGCCGGAAACGGCGAGCCCGCAATCGACGAAAGCTGGCCTGAACTCCCCGCGATGCTGAACCCGTAAACAGTATTGAACGCTTGATCCGCGACATAAAGGAATTTGCCGCCAGAATCCACGTCCAGGGCGGTTGGGCTGGTCCCCGCTGCAAATGGCGAGCCGCTCACCTGCGTCAGGCTACCGCTCGTCTGATCGAAGGTATAGACCGACACCGTTCCCGCACCCTGATTGGCGACGAAAAGCGTATTTCCAGTGATTGCCAGGCCGCTCGGCCCGGCGGCGGTAGAGAAAGGCGATCCTGTCACTTCAGTCAGAAGACCGGTGCCGCCGTCCACGGTGAACACGGAGATGGAATTTGACCCCTGGTTGGCCACGAACGCGAACTTACCGTTGGAATCCATGACCATCGCGAGCGGGTTCAAACCCGTTTTGGGTGGCGTGGCGGTGACCGTGGTGGTACTGAGAGCTAAGGCGGTGCGTGCCGCCGAGAGCGTGCCCGAACTTCCGATCGTATACTCCGATATCCCGCCGGGCTGAACGCCGCCGGTGGAATCGAGCACGTAGGCGAAGTGACGAGTCAGGATGATCGCGTTCGGCCGCGAGCCGGTGCCCACCAAGTTTGTCGTGTCCGCGGTCAGCGCGCCCGAGCTCGAGACCGCGAAGATTTGCACGTTCGGCGTGCCCAGGCCGACAACGTAGATCTTCTTGCCGTTGCTACTCCCGCCGCAAGCGGTCAGGGCCGCCGTCAGCAAGACAACTGCGGCTCTCGAAAATGTCCACGCCATCCGCCGAATTGTGCACGGCGATTCAACTGTGAGGCTACGGGCACGCATGGTTCGACTCCGTTGTATATGTTGGGACTTCTGTGGACAGCGAGAATTGGGAAAGGAGGCCCACCGCACAAACTGCGTTGCACAACTTGGTCACCTTTCGCGGAAGCTAAACCCGTACGAGTTACAGAAGTTGTGGCGCCGCCCTGTCTCGCCCAATCTACTTTCTCTACGGCTTGCTTTGAAGGGGCGCGGCTTCAGCCGCGCCGAACAAGTCCTATATTGTCATTCCGAGCGGGCTCGCTAGGTCAAAAGTTTCAGCCGTGACCGAGGCGCGAAGCGCCGAAAGCCCGCGAAAAATCGAGGTCTCGGATTTTTTCAGCAGCCTTCTAGTCCTCCATCTCCTCGATGCCGCCAAGGAGACGATCAAAGTGTACTATGAGGTCGCCCAGGTCGTCTGTGCCGCGCAAGGAGCGAATCATGATTGCCTTTAATCGCGATGTCTGCGGCCATCTCGATCAGGCGCTGAGCCGCGAGTGGCTGGAAACCAACGGCCTCGGCGGTTTCGCCTCGTCGAGTATCGCCGGCGCCAACACACGCCGGTACCACGGGCTGCTCATGGCGGCGACCAACCCTCCCGTGGGAAGAGTGTTGTTGCTGTCGAAGCTGGAGGAGACTCTCCTCATCGCCGAGCGCCGCGTCGATCTCGCAACCAACGAGTACGCCGGTGCTGTGCACCCGCGTGGATTGGACTTTCTCGTCGGTTTCCGCCTGGATCCATTCCCCGTTTTTACTTTCGAATGTGAAGGCGTGCTGTTGGAGAAGGCTGTCTTCATGCCGCACGGCCAGAACACGACCGTCATCGCATATCGCCTGCTTCGGGCGCCGGCGAAGGCAAATGTGGAACTCGAACTGCGCCCGCTCATCGCATTCCGCGACTACCACAGCACGACGCACGAGAATGGCGCGCTCAATCCTGCGCTGCAACAGGAACCCGGCCTCGTGAGTGTCGCGCCGTATCCGGGATTGCCGCGCCTCTACCTGGCGCATAACGCGGCG
Organism: Terriglobia bacterium; assembly: GCA_020073185.1. NCBI lineage: Bacteria > Pseudomonadati > Acidobacteriota > Terriglobia > Terriglobia bacterium. The sequence goes on along the minus strand of JAIQFT010000043.1, from coordinate 18,643 downwards.
GAAGTGGGGATGCCCGGATCCTGGTATCGCAACTTTTTTTACCGCCTTGAGCAGGAGCGCGGGCTCGACGCGGTCGAAGATCTGTTTAACCCGATGATGCTCCGGTTCGTGTTGTCGCAGGCGTCGGATGCGATCGTGATTGCATCCACCGAGCGGCAGGACGCCAACCATGCCGCCGCCTATCGCGAGGCGGAATTGCGGCGCCGGAAAGCCATCCAGCAAGCCGCTGCGGCGGACGACTTCGCGCGCTCGCTGGCCTTGGCGGCCGACCAGTTCCTCGTCAGCCGCGGAGACGGATCGACCGTCATCGCCGGATATCCCTGGTTCACCGATTGGGGCCGCGACACCATGATCGCGTTGCCTGGTCTCACACTGTTGACTGGCAATGCTCACCTCGCTAAGAACGTTTTGCGGACGTTTGCCGTGCATGTGGATCGGGGCATGCTGCCCAACCGATTTCCCGATCACGGTGAGGCGGCCGAGTTCAACACCGTCGACGCAACCCTCTGGTATTTCGAGGCCATCCGCGCCTACGGGGCGGCGACCGGCGATTACTCGCTGATCAAAAACGAGCTTTATCCGGTGCTCACCTCCGTCCTCGACTGGCATATCAAAGGCACTCGCTATGGCATTCGCATGTTGGATGACGGTCTGCTGCATGCCGGCGAGCCAGGCGTGCAGCTAACCTGGATGGACGCAAAAATCGGCGATTGGGTGGTGACACCCCGCAGCGGCAAACCAGTGGAGATTCAGGCCCTGTGGTACAACGCGCTGAACATCATGGAAGAGTTTGCCGGCCGCTTTGGCGATGCCCCGAACCAGCGGCGCTGTAAGACGGTTTCTGCGTTGCTGCACTCGACCTTCAACCGCCTGTTCTGGAACCAGAGCGCGGGCTGTCTTTACGACCTTGTGGATGGCGGTGCACCGGATGCATCCATTCGCCCCAACCAGATCTTTGCCGTGAGTCTGCCCCATTCCATGCTCGCTCCGGATCGTGCGCGGCAAGTGGTCGAGGTCGTCGAGCGCGAGTTGCTCACCCCGGTCGGCCTGCGCACCCTGAACCACAACAGCGGTGCTTACCGTCCGCGCTATCAGGGGAGTCCGCTCGAACGCGATGCGGCCTATCACCAGGGCACGGTCTGGCCGTGGCTGCTCGGACCATTTGTCACCGCCTACGTCAAAGTCAACGGCGGCGACGTTGACGCCAGGCGCCGCGCGGAGCAGATGATGTCCGGTTTGCGTGAACATCTGAGCCAGGCTGGATTGGGGCAGATTTCGGAAATCTTCGACGCTGACGCTCCGCACCTGCCGCGCGGTTGCTTCGCGCAAGCTTGGAGTGTCGCTGAAATCCTGCGCGCCTGGTGTGAGGACGTGCTCCAGGTGCGGCCGGCGTCGCCTGACTGGCGGCCGCGGACGGCGCGCCGGCAGCCGCCCAACCTCGCGACCGGTGCTGGCGAAACATGACGGTCGGCATCCCCGCTCTTCCAAGAATTATGGCCTTCCGTGTGATTGGAGCTTCATCTTTTCTGTAGCCGATGTCATCCCGCGCGAGGGAGGGCTCCCGCGCCTTGTTCCGGCGTGAAACCCCGAGTCGAGGGATCTCGGTGTTTCCTCTCTCGGCTCCAGCATTTCTGAAGCTGCTCTGGCGACATTGGCTTCGCACTCGAAAGATGAATCGCTGGCATCGCAATTTCGATTTCACCGTAGCTTTCAAAGCACGCTGTTGACCGGCGTCGGTGCGCTTCGATGCTCGTTCTATTCATGCCTCGCCACTCGAGGCCCTTCGCCCCACAACGACGGGAAGTCGGCCTTTGGAATTGCGCTCAGTGCTGAAAAACCCGCGAAATCCGATGTTCCCAAGCCGCTGCTGGCGACAGAGCCGCCCGCCAGTGGACGCTTCTGCGGTCTGATTCATGTCGCTATGCGATATACCAACGCAAGCCCGCCGTCGTTCTGCCGATAAATCTCCTTTATCCCGCCCATAAATTTAACTTTTCAAAATATTTCCGATTGCGCGAACAGAAAGTATGCGTTGGACCATGTCGATGCGCCCCAGCTACTCTTCGCTTGCTGGTTGTGAAGGTCGCGTTGCGATGGATCGTTTCGACGCGCCTGTGGGGAGAAAGCAAGTAAGCCGTGAAAAGTTCTCGATTAGCCTGCCTGACTTTGGCCTTGTGTCTTGCCTGGGTGGCTCCAACCGAGCTCAACGCGCAAGCGGATGCCGCCGCCGATGCGGGCAAAATGGCTCCCACGGAATTGATCCGCCGGATGCAGGATCTGGAGAAGGAAGTCGGGACTCTGCGCGCCCAGGTTGCGGAACTGAAACAGCAAGCTGGCGCGGCCACCACGCCAGCGGCAACGACAACGTCGTCGTCGTCGGCCTCCACTCCCGCAGCGCCTGCGGCGCCTCCCAGCGTGCTGACCCAAGTCTTAGGGAGCACCACGCTGAGCGGCTTTGTTGACACCTACTACGGTTACAACTTCAATCAGCCGGCGTCGCGAACCAACAGCTTCCGCGCCTTCGACGGTCCCTCCAACCAGTTCGCGCTCAACCTGATCGAACTCAATATCGACAAGCCACCCGAAGCGACCAACAGCCGGCTGGGGTTCCACCTCGGTCTGGGCTTCGGCCAGGCGATGAACGTCGTGAACTCCACTGACCCCGCCGGGCTGGGCTTCGCGCAGTATTTGAAGGAAGCCTACATTTCCTATCTCGCCCCGGTGGGCAAAGGCTTGCAGGTGGACGTAGGCAAGTTTGTTACCCCGCATGGGTTTGAGGTCATCGAGACCAAGGACAACTGGAACTACTCGCGCGGCCTGCTGTTCGCGTATGCCATCCCGTACTACCACTACGGCGCGCGCGCCAAGTACTCGTTCAGCGACAAGTACTCCATCACCGGCTTCTTGGTGAACGGCTGGAACGATATCTACGACAACAACACCGGCAAGACGATGGGCGTCTCCTTCGGCTGGAACCCGACCAAGAAGCTCAGCATTGCGCAAAACTACATGGCGGGACCGGAGGCCGCCGGCACCAACGCGCATTGGCGGCAGTTGAGCGATACCGTCGTGACCTACTCTCCGACCGCCCGCCTCTCGACCACCGTGAACTTCGACTACGGCCGCGGCGATCGCATCGCCGGCGTCGTCCAACCGGTGTACTGGACCGGAGTAGCGGGCTATGTGCGCTACGCCTTCGGTTCAAGCTCCGCGGTCGTGACCCGCTACGAGTACTTCAACGACCACTACGGATTTACCACCGGTACCCCGCAGCACATGCAGGAGTTCACCGGGACGTTCGAGCGGATCATGGCGCACCACCTGATTAGCCGCTTGGAATATCGCCACGATTTCTCCAACCGTCCGGTCTTCACCAAGGGCACCGACCCGGTGCTGGGCCAGGACACCTTGACCGCCGGCGTGGTCTACACATTCGACACGCGCGAGACCAAGTGGTGAGCCCCCACGACGTTGTGTTGCGCTTGGTTCTCTGCGTGCTCGGAGCGGGAATGTTTTCTGCCGGGCTGATCGGAACCGTGAAGCAGGGTTTGTGGAAACAGAAGTAGTAGGTGGGCCAAGCGGCTGTCTTGGGGGCAGCCATTTATCCGGGGGGCGCGGTGCGGGAAATCCAAACCCCATGACCAGCACCCACGCCGCGTACCCGGACCAGATTTTCAAGGAGAACTCGACATGGCTGCGAATCGCCAACAAGCAAGTTATTTGGGTCTGTTCCTGATCGGATTCACGCTGCTGCCGGCTGGGCTGGTGACGCGCCCCAGCCATCCCGCTATCGGCATCGCGGTCGCGGTGATCGCGGTGGGTCTGATCATCCAGGCCCTCGCCGGTACCTACCGCATCAAGCGGCTCGAATTCACCGATCAGGGCTAAACAACACCAAGGAGAGGGCAATGAAATTACTCGCGATCGTCGTCGCGCTTCTCGGATGGCTGCTCCCGCTTGCAGGCCTTGTGCTGACAGCGTCCAACACCATCCGCTTGGCGCTTTGTCTGCTCGGCATCGGCATGTGTACCTTCGCCATACTCGGCATGCTTAACCGGGCGTACATGAAACATGCCATCTGGAAGCAGTAAAGCCGAGAAAGACATCTTCAGGAGAACGAGAATGAAATTGGCACGCCTCACACTGATTTTTGCAGCGGCCGTGCTGCTGTCCGGCATCGCTGTCGGGGCAGACACGCCGCCATCTGCGACGGCCAACGCCCCCGCTGCTCCCGCTGCGGTTCTGCGCGGATCCACCGTGATCAAAGACGCAGCCGCTCCTACCACCGACGAACTTGCCAAGGGCGATCCCGCCGGCGACAAAACCGGCACCGTCTCCGACGTCGCCGTCGCCGATCCCAAGACCGGCCTCACCCTCACCGACCTTGCCAACCAGGCCGGCCAGAACAAGGTCGCCATTAACTTCACCTGGACGCTCATCGCCGGCTTCCTGGTCATGTTTATGCAGGCCGGGTTCGCCTTGGTGGAGACCGGCCTGTGCCGCGCCAAGAACGCCAACCACACCATGATGATGAACTTCATGGTCTACGGCTTCGGCCTGTTCGCCTACTGGGTGTGCGGCTTCGCCATCCAGATGGGCGGCGTCGGTGGCGTGCTCAACCTGGGTGGTGCGGCGCCGCTCACCCATGAATTCACGATCACCGTCCTCGGAAAGACTTGGGGTCTCTTCGGGACCAGCGGCTTCTTCCTCAGCGGCGCCACTTACGACGTCGGCGTGATGGTTCTGTTCCTCTTCCAGATGGTGTTCATGGACACGGCGCTGACCATCGTCACCGGTTCGGCCGCCGAACGCTGGAAGTTTGCCGCTTTCGCGTTTTGCTCGGTGCTGATGGGCGCCATCACCTACCCGCTGTTCGCCAATTGGGCCTGGGGAGGCGGCTGGCTCTCCCAGTTGGGCGCTAACTTCGGCTTGGGCCACGGCTACGTTGACTTTGCCGGATCCGGCGTGGTGCACGCCGTCGGTGGCATCACCGCCCTGGCTGCCGCCATGCTCATCGGCCCGCGCATCGGCAAGTACAACCGCGACGGCTCTCCCAATGCCATGCCCGGTCACGACATGGTCATCGTGCTCGCCGGCTGCTTCATCCTCGCCTTCGGCTGGTTCGGATTCAATCCGGGCAGCACGCTGGGCGCCTCCGGCAACGGCAACCTGCGCATCGCCACCATTGCCGTCAACACCATGCTGGCCGGTTGCACCGGCTCCTTCGGCGCCATCTTTTATATGTGGCGGCGCTATGGCAAGCCCGACGCTTCCATGGTGGGCAATGGCCTGCTCGCCGGTTTGGTGGCCATCACCGCACCCTCCGGATTTGTGAGCACCGTTGGCGCCGCCATCATCGGCCTCATCGCCGGCGTGCTGGTTTGCTTGAGCTGCGAGTTCTTCGAGCGTGTCGCCAAGGTGGACGATCCGGTCGGCGCCATCTCCGTCCACGGCGTCAACGGAATCTGGGGCGTCATTTCCGTCGGACTCTTCGCCGACGGCACCGCCAACTACGGCGGAGGCTGGAACGGCGTCAACGGGCCGGTCCGCGGCCTCTTCCATGGCGACCCCTCCCAGCTCATTGCCCAGCTCATTGGCGTCGTCACCCTGATCGGCTTCGTCTTCAGCCTCTCGTTTGCCTTCAACGCCCTGGTGGACTGGCTTGTCGGACAGCGCGTTTCGCCGGAATCCGAACTGGAAGGTCTCGACATTCCGGAGATGGGTTCCCTCGGCTATCCCGAATTCGTCTTGAAGATGCAGCGCACGGCGGTTGCGCCCAAGGAAGCAACTCCGGCGTTTGGAGCAGTCTCGGTTCCCGCTCCTTCATTCGGTAGCGGCGACTAGGATCGCGGAGTGCCGGGGCGCATGCGGCGCTCCGGCAGTTTCATCACACCAACCAGAACAATCCGGAGGAAGTGAAATGGTGAAAGTCGAAGCGATCGTCCAGATGAACAAATTCGAGTTCGTGAAGGACGCCCTTCATCAACTGGGCGTCGAAGGCATGACCGTCTCCGAGGTCCGCGGCCACGGCCGTCAGAAAGGGCACACCGAGAATTACCGCGGTCGCGAGTACAGCGTGGACCTCATACCCAAAATCAAAATCGAATTGGTCTTGCCGGATAACCTGGTTGATTCTGCCGTGGAGACCATCATCCAGACCGCCCGTAGCGGCAAGATCGGTGATGGCAAGATTTTTCTCTCCAAGGTGGATGAGGTCATCCGCATCCGCAACGAGGAACGCGGCGTTGCCGCTCTTTAGGAAAGAGGGACCCGGTGAACACGATGAACACTTCCGCCACCGACGACAGTTCCATGGAGCTGGCTCCACGCTGCCCTGGCGCAGTTTCTGTTCCAGCGTTGCGGCATTTTCAGGAAGGCCTGGAGCAACTCAGCCTGGGCGAGCCCGCCGCGGCCGTGGTGTCGCTGACCTCCGCGCTGGAAAACGCCCCGAATCTTCCCGACGTCCACGTCGCTCTCGGGGTGGCCTACGCGATGACCAGCCGGATTTACCCTGCGATTGATCACCTGACGCGCGCCTCCGATCTTGAGCCGGAGAATTTTCACGCGCAATTCAAGCTGGCGCAGCTTTACTTCACTCTGCGCGTCCCGGCCAAAGGATATGAATTAGCGCGCCGTGCGCTGGAATGCGCCCGCACGCTCGACGAGCGCCGTCTGATCGCGCAACTGCTCCGACACGAACGCCAGCGCGCGCGCGACGGCATCGCTCGGCCCTGGTTTCACAAAACGTTCAACCGTTCCATGCTGTGGCTCGGTGCAACCGGAATGGCTGCCGTGCTGTTTGCGCTTCTGCTGCACATGCACTGAGCGGTACTGCACATGCACTGAGCGTTTCAGGATTTTCTGTATCGGTCCCCGTGGGTGGGTGGCGCAGGCCTTTAGAGTGTGCGTGAGAACTAGCCTGGCATGGTTGCCTGTGGTACGAAGTCGCGATTTTGAAGCCACAGCGGGGCGATTGATAGTAGCCCGCCGCTTCAGCGGCGGGGCAAAGTGGGGAAAATATTTAGTGCCGTAGGCACGACTGAAGTTCTCGCGGACACACTTCAGGCCTGCGAAAAGGCGTTGCTATCGTTCCGGCTTCAGCCGCTGAGGTACCTGAAACGGTGGCTGCAGTAATTGCAAAACCGCTCGAAAGCGTGTGGCGGGTTTCTGACCCGCGACTGCGCTTCGGCTCACGTAGTTAGGCGCCGCGCGGTAGGTCATGACTTCAGTCGTGACCGAGGCGCGCAGCGCCGAAACCCCGTAGGGGCGAACGCTGGTAGCCCAGGGCGCAGCCCTGGGTAGGCGTGACTTTTTTCAACGTGAGTCCGTAGGGACGGCACAATGAGCACTCCAAGGGAGCAGATGCTGAACTTTCTCACCATCCTGAAAAATGACCGCGTGACGCTGGCCTTTGCCGTGTTGATCGGGGGCGTTCTGACTCTGCGTTTCGGCGCACCGCCGCTACCGGTACTCGTCGGCTGCATTGCCGCGGTGTTGGCAACTTCAGGCCTGAAGGCAATGCGCGGCAAGCGCTGAACGGGGACTCGATGGACACTTCGCTGCAATGCCTGTTGTTCATCGCCGTGCTGATCCTGTTTGCCAAGGCAATGGCCCACATGGGTTCGCGCATCAGCCTGCCGCTGGTTCTCGGCGAACTCGCCGCCGGTGTCGTGCTCGGCCCCACCGTTCTGAACATCTGGCGCTTCTCCTGGTTCTCTTCTCCCAACCCAAACGCTGCTTCGCTGCCGGCGGTATTTCAGGTGCTGGCGCAATTGGGTGTGGTCGCGCTCATGTTCCTCGCCGGGCTCGAAACCGACATTCGTCTTCTGCGCGCCAGCGTCGCTCCCGCATTCTGGGCGGCCACCGGCGGCGTTCTACTGCCCATGGCCGGAGGCGCCCTGGTGTCGCGCATCGCCGGTTTCGGATGGCCGGAAGCCATCTTCATCGGCACCGTCTTGACCGCCACCAGCGTCACCATCACCGCACAGACGCTGCTCGATCTTGGCAAGATGCGCTCCCGTGCCGGCGCAACCATCCTCGGCGCGGCGGTGATTGATGATGTCCTTGGCTTGATTGTGCTTTCGATAGTCATAGCGATGTCCGCGCACCCCGCTCAGGCGTCTTCCGGGCTGGCCGGCGCCGCGTTCCCCATCGCGCGCATGACGCTGTTTCTGGTCATCGCCTTTGCCCTCGGCCCGCGACTGGTGCGCTTCGTTCTCAATCGCACGGAACCATCCAGCGGCAATCACTCCACGGCCTCGGCGGCGCTGGCGCTGGCTTTCCTTTTTGCCTTTGCTGCCGCCTACCTGGGCGGAATGGCCGCGATTACCGGGGCGTACCTGGCGGGCGTGTTTGCGGCCGCCACTCCGGCGCGCAAAACCATCGTCGGACCGCTTCGTTCTCTGTGCAACGCCTTCTTTGGCCCCGTGTTCTTCGTCTCCATCGGCCTGCAGATCGACGCCCGCGACTTGGGCGGCCACCTCGGGTTCTTCCTCGCGCTGTTGCTGGTGGCGGTCGCCGGCAAGATCGTTGGTTGCGCCGCCGGCGCCTTCGCCACCGGATTCGGCGCGCGCAATTCCATCGTCGTCGGCGTGGGCATGATCCCGCGCGGTGAGGTGGGCCTCATCACCGCCAGCATCGGTTTCGCTGCCGGCCTGATTTCACGCGGTGTTTACGTGCAGGTCATCGTTCTGGTGCTTGCGACTACGCTCATCACCCCGGCGTTACTGAGGTTTGCATTTGCACGCCACGAGGCCGTCGCCGAACCGGTTCTCGCTCCACTCACCGTCGAATCGGCGGCCGGTAAAGAATTTGTCTCGCCGGTTTAAGGGGTTGCACCCGGCGACGCATAAACCGCCCGTCCCATGCTGGACCTGCCGGAACCGTTCGCCATCGCTTCGCCGCCGCCCAACAACGCCATTGCTTCCATCACCGCCGGCACATAGTTGCGCGTTTCCCGTGGCAGATGAAGCTGCACGCGCGCAAAGTCTCTTTGCCCGGCGCGTGCCACTGCTTGCGCCACCGCCTGTTCGCCCGCGTTGTACGCGGCAAAGGCCAATCGCCAGTCGCCAAACTGGCCGTACAGTGCGCGCAAATACCGCGCCGCGGCGCGCGTGGACTTCGCCACATCCAGCCGCTCGTCTTTTGACGCGCTGACCGTCAGCCCATAGCGCCGCGCCGTCTCCGGCATGAATTGCCACACTCCGCGTGCGCCCTTCGGCGACAGCGCCGCCGGCCTCCCGCCGCTCTCCACCAGCACCAACGCGGCGACCTCCTTCGGCACGCCCTCTTCTCCGAGGACCGCATCCAACGTCGCCCTGAGCTGCGTCACGCGTTCCATCGCTCGCCGCACATTCTGTTCTTCACCATTCCAGTATTGCCGCGCAAACCGCTGCACCGCACGCTCGTCGACCGGAACTCCGCTCGCCGCCTCCGCGGACCTCGCCTCGCTCGTCCGGCCTAGCTCCGCCGCGGCCAGCACTTCATCCGCGGCATTGCTCAACTCCCGCTGATACGCCGAAAACTGCTCCTCCACCGACGCCGCCGGCACCGCGTACCGCGCCTCCTGCGACCATGCAACGTTCACGGCCGCACACAGCAGCAGCATCACCGTCAGTTGTCGCACCCTAGGCATGCACCGGCTCCTCGATCTCCGCACGCTCAACCGGCTTCGGCCCTTGCTTCGTCAGCGTCGGCTTTACCTCGAAGTTCCACTTCCAGATGGCGAAAATCGGCGGGTAGATCACCAGTTCCATGAGGAACGACGTGATGATGCCGCCGATCATCGGGGCTGCGATGCGCTTCATCACATCGCCACCGGCGCCCACCGACCACATGATCGGCAGCAGGCCGAAGAGCATGCAGGCAACGGTCATCACCTTGGGCCGCAAGCGCTTGACCGCACCGTTAACGATCGCTTCTTTCAAATTGTCCCAACTGTTCATCTGACCCTTGTTGATCGCGTCGTGGTACGCGAGATCGAGGTACAGCAGCATGAAGACCGCTGTCTCTGCATCCACGCCAAGCAGGGCGATGAGGCCGACCCAGACGGCAATGCTCATGTTGTAGTTCAGCAAGTAGAGGAACCAAATGGCGCCGATGGCGGAGAACGGCACCGCGAGCAGAATGATCCCCGTCTTCACCGCCGAACCGGTATTGAAGTAGAGCAGCAGGAAAACGATGAAGAGCGTCACTGGCAACACGATCTTCAGCCGCTCCTTCACGCGCTCCATCGATTCGTATTGCCCGCTCCAAACCAGTTGATAACCGGCAGGAACGCTGACCTTCTGCCGAACAGCGTTCTTCGCATCCGTGATGTAGCTGCCGATATCACGACCGCTCACGTCCACGTATACATAGCCGCTCAGCCGCCCATTCTCGTCGCGGATCATGCCGGGGCCGGTCTTCAGCGAGATGTCGGCGAGCTGCGCCAGCGGAACCTGCGCGCCCGATGGTGTGTTGACCAGCACTCGCTGGAGCGCATCCAGGTCGGAGCGGTAATCGCGAAGGTAACGGACATTGACGCTATAGCGCTCGCGCCCTTCCACCGTGGTCGTGACCGATTCGCCGCCGATGGCCGACATCAGCACGTCATTGGCATCATCAATCTTCAGTCCATACCTTGCTAGCTGATCGCGCTTGAGGTCGAAGTCGAGGAAATAGCCGCCGGTGGTGCGTTCCGCAAACACGCTGGTTGTTCCCGGGATGTCCTTCAGCGCTGCCTCGACTTGCTCGCCAATCTTTTCGATCTCGCCCAGATCGGAACCGAGGACCTTGATGCCGACCGGTGTGCGCACCCCCGTGGTCAGCATGTCAATGCGGGCCTTGATCGGCATCGTCCAGGCGTTGGCGACTCCCGGGATGGTGAGCGCCTCGTTCAGCCCACCAGGGCCGTAGATCAGCTCCTGCGTGGTTTTATGGTCGGGCCAGAACCGGCGAAGGATGTCCTGTGCCCAGTTGGGCGCCCACTTGGAGTAAAACCGCTCGCGCTTGGGCCACTCCATGTGTGGCTTGAGCACGACAACGGTTTCCATCATCGAGTAAGGCGCCGGGTCGGTGGCGCTCTCAACGCGACCGGCTTTGCCGAAAACACGGTCAACTTCGGGAAAACTCTTGATGATCTTGTCTTGCACTTGCAGCAGATTGGTGGCTTCGGTCACCGACATTCCGGGCAGGGTCGTCGGCATGTAGAGCAGCGTGCCTTCGTCGAGCGGCGGCATGAATTCGGAGCCGAGCTTGAAGAACACCGGTACGGTAAGCGCCATCGCCAGGACGGCCACTGCAATCGTCTTCCACTTGTGTTCCAGGACGAACTCACAGACGGGATAGTAGACTTTCATCAATGGCCGGCTGATGGGGTGGTTCTCTTCCTTGTGTATCTTTCCTATGGCCACAGCACTCACCATGCGGGCCAGCCATCTCGGCCGGAAGCCGAAGGGCCGTGTGCGCCCGAACAGTAGACCAACCGTCGCCGGCACTAAGGTGACGGCAAGCGCGGCAGCAATCGCCATGGCGAAGTTCTTGGTGAACGCAAGCGGTTTGAACAGCCGTCCTTCCTGAGCCTCAAGGGTGAACACCGGCAGAAAGGCAACCGCGATCACCAGCAACGCGAAGAAACTCGGGCCACCCACCTCCTTGATGGCTGCGAGCAGTACGGCGGAGCGACTCCCCGGCTGGCCTTCCGCCTGCCAGTGCTCGAGCTTCTTATGAATCTGCTCCACCATCACGACGGAGGCGTCGACCATGGCGCCAATCGCCACCGCAATGCCACCGAGCGACATGATGTTGGCGGTCATGCCGGATAGCTGTATTGGAATGAACGCCAAGATCACAGTGATCGGAATCATCGTGATGGGGATAATCGCGCTGGGGAAGTGCCACAGGAAAATCATGATCACCAGGCTTACGATGATCAACTCTTCCAACAGCGTGTGCTTCAGGTTGTCCACTGACCGATCAATCAGATCGGAGCGGTCGTAGGTGGGCACAATCTTCAACCCTTTGGGCAACGTCGGCTCAAGTTCGGAAATCTTCGCCTTGACGCGCTCAATTACCTTCTGGGCGTTCTCGCCGAAGCGCATGATCACCACGCCGCCGACCGCTTCGCCCCGTCCATCCAGTTCCGACACGCCCCGCCGCATGTCGGGGCCGTAGGTCACCGTCGCCACATCGCGCACCAGTACCGGGGTGCCGGTCTGCTGGTTCACCATCAGCGGGATACTCGCAATATCAGCGAGCGATTTGATGTAGCCGCGTCCCCGCACCATGTACTCGCGGCCGCTCTGCTCCACCAGCCGTGCTCCCACATCATTGTTCGACTTCTGTACGGCATCCACGACCATGTTGATCGGGATCTTGTAAGCGAGCAGTTTGTTGGGATCGACGTTGATCTGGTATTGCCGCACGAAGCCACCAATTGGCGCAACCTCGGCTACACCCGGCACTGCCTGCAGCGCATAGCGTAAGTACCAGTCCTGGTAGCTGCGCATCTGGTCAAGTGAGTACTGGCCTGTTTCATCCACCAGCGCGTATTGATAGACCCAGCCGACAGCGGTGGCGTCCTTCGCCAGTTCGACATTCACTCCCTTCGGCAGCCGCGGCGTCACCGAATTCAAGTACTCCAGCGTCCGCGAGCGCGCCCAGTAAATGTCCGTGCCTTCTTCGAAGATGATGTAAATGTAGGAATAGCCAAAATCGCTGAACGCGCGGATATCCTTCACCTTCGGCATGCCCAGCAGCGCCGACGTGACCGGATAACTCACCTGGTCTTCCATGATGTCGGGGCTGCGGTCCCACTTCGCGTACACGATCACCTGCGTGTCCGACAGGTCGGGAATCGCATCCAGCTTCGTGTTTTTCAGCGATTGCCAGCCGAACAACACTGCGACTCCGGCGAACAGGAAAACCAGGAACCTGTTCTTGGCGCAAATTTCAATGATCCGGTTGATCATGGCCGCGCCTCCCCGCCACCGCTTACCCCAACCTTGCCGGCGCCGGTTTTCTTGCCCTGATCGCCGCCCGTCGGTGGCCCACCCTGATCGCCGCCCGCTTTTGGCGGCGACAGGGTGGGATTGTTGGAATTGTCGGGGTTGTCGGGATTGTTCACCACCGCCAGCAACTCATCTATGCCGCGCACCGCGCCCCCATTCTTCGCCACGAACGCCTCCGCTTCCGCCCTGATGGCGAACGCGAACGTTCCCGGCGAGCAGCGGTCGAACGCGGCCTTCTCGACCTGCTTCATTTCATTCATCCGAGTCATGTCGTGCGCGCACGCCTCAATCCGGCTGCCGTCCACATACCACGCGCCGCGCGGATCCAGCTTGCGCCCGCTGCTGTAGTCGGTGACCTCGATCAGCCGCACCCGCTTGTGCTCCTGCAAGCCTTCGGTCACCACGCAGTGCGCGCAGCAAACGCGTTCGCGGCGATCTCCGATTTCGGCAATCACTCCCGCCTGCGGGTTGATCCGCCGCGAGCAGATGTTGCATACCTCATAAGACTGCCGGTGCAGGCTCCACTGTCCGGCGATCAGCACTCCCGCCACGATCACCAGCAGCCCGATTCCGGCCATGGACAATTTCCTTGCCATGAGTCGCTCCTTAGAGCCTTTCCATAAAATCTGTCCGTTCGTATCAGGGCACGACTTCAGTCGTGCCACTCAGGGCCGTTTTCAAACGAGGGCTTTAGCCCCTGGAGACAGCAACTCGGGAAACGGTTTACTGCATCCCGTCCGTTGCGCTCTTCAGCTTGCTTTCCGAATCCAGCAGGAAGTTGCCCGAGGTCACCACCGTCTCGCCCGCCTTCAATCCCGACAACACCGCTACCTTCCCATCCAGTTTCGCGCCCGTGGTGATCCTGCGCGGCTCGAAGTGCCCGCCCTCATGCGCTACGAACACCGTCTGCTCCTTCCCCGAATCCAACACCGCCTCCTGCGCCACCACGATCTGGTTGCCGTAATTCACCTTCAACTGCACCTCGGCAAACATCTGCGGCTTCAACTCGAAGTTGGGATTGGCAAACTCCAACCGCACTTTCACCGTGCGAGTCGTCGGGTCTACCGTCGGATAAATGAACGACACCCGTCCGTGCCACGTCCTTCCCGGGTAGTAGCTGAGCTGCATCTCCGCCTGCTGCCCGACCTTCACGTACGGAACCTCGTACTCGTACACGTCTGCGTTCACCCACACCGACGACAGATCCGCCACCGTGTACAGCTCCGTATCCGGGTTCACCGAGGTGTTCGGAAACGCCTTGCGGTCGGTCACGAACCCCGCGATCGGCGAGTAGAACGTCAGCGTGCGCTGTACCTTGCCCGTCTCGTCCAGCGTCGCGATCTGATCGTCGCTGATGTCCCACAACTTCAGCCGCTCGCGCGCCGACCGCAGCAGCGACTGCGACCCTTGCGCAACCTCCGCAAACGCCGACCCGCCCAGCGTCTTCTCGCCCCGCTTCGCAATCAGGTATTCGTTTTGCGTCGCCACCAGGTCCGCGCTGTACAGTGTGAACAGCGGCTGGCCCTTCTTGACGAGCTGGCCGATGGAGTCGACAAACACCTTGTCGATGAATCCGTTCACCTTCACGTGCACGTGTGCGATCCTGCTTTCGTCGGTGGTGATCTGGCCCGTCGTACGTACCTCGCGCACCAGGCTCTCCCGCCTCACCTCCGCCGTGCGCACCCCGATCAACTGCTGCTTGTCCGCCGCGATCGTCACGGTACCGGGCGCCATCGTCGCCGCTTCTTCATCGGCGTACTTCGGCGCCAGGTCCATGCCGCAATCCGGCGCCTTGCCCGGCTTGTCTGCCTTGTACTGCGGGTGCATCGGGTCGTACCAGTAGAGAATCTTGCGTTCGCCCTTGGACGCCGTTGGGTTTTGAGCAGGCGCCATCCCTTGATCCGCATACATCGGCGCCAGGTCCATGCCGTCCGGCGCCTTGCCCGGCTTGTCGTAATGGTGCTGTGGGTTCATCGCGTCGTACCAGTAGAGGACCTTGCGCTCTCCACTGGTGGCGCTCCCCTGCTGATGGTCGGAGTGATCGTGCTGCCACGCCGCCAGAACCCGTCCGCCGTACAGAATTCCACCCATGACCGCGAGTGCCACGATCAGTGCAGACATTCGGAGAAACTTATTAATGCGAGCCATTTTTGCGCTCCTTCATTTCATCGCTCGTGCCCGGAATCGGTTGCTCGTTGCTGAAATCCGTGCCGGTCAGCGCTTCCATGCGCGCCAGTGCCGTCTGGTAGTTCGCCAGCTCGCGGAAATAATCCGTCTGGTAATTGAGCACGGTGGTGAAGTTTCCCAGCACCGTCAGGAAATCCACGTTCCCCACCTGGTACGCCGCCATCGACGATTCCAGCGCCAGCGACGACTGCGGCACCACGCCCTGCGCATAAAGTTTCAGCAGGGTTTCACTCGCCTTGGCCGCCAGGTAGTTCTGCTTCAGCTCGAAATAGAGTTCGTTCTGCCGGTTGTCGCGCGCGCTCGCCGCGCTCAGCCCTTCCTCGGTCGCCTGCTTCACTTCCTCGCGCTGCTTGCTCTTGTAGAAAATCGGCAGGTTCACCGTGAATGTCAGCCCGTGCATGTCCGGCATCATCGGCCGCTGCTGGTACATGTAGCCGACGCTCAAATCGGGCAGGGAATCCTTCTGCGCCAGGCTCGCCGCGAGCTGGTTGCGCTCCACCATCTTCTGCATCCGCTGATACTCGGGATCGTTCGCTCGCCCCAGCTTGTACAGCTCATCCAGCGAGTAGCTCAGCGCCGTCTGCGTCGCAATGTCGGCGGCCGGCGGCAAGGGGGCATCGGGCTCGCGCGCCATCAGCGCGTTCAGCCTCGCCTGCGCCGTCGCTCGCTGCTGCTCCAGCGTCGTCAGCTTCTGCAGCAGCATGGAAATCTCTACCTGCGAGCGCAGCACGTCGGTCTGGATGGCCTTGCCCACCCGATACCTTGCCTCGGCGATCTGCGACAGCTTCACCAGCAGCTCGCGGTTCTGCTGCGCCGTGCGGATCGCCTTGTCGAAGTACCAGTAGTCGTAATAAGCGGCTTTCACATCCGCTGTTACCCGCCGCCGCACCGCCTCCAGGTCCCATTGCGTGGCATCGGCCTCTTTCGTCGCCATCTGTCCGCGCAGGCTGCGCTTGCCCGGAAACGGCAGCATCTGCATCGCGCTCACGCTGCGGTAGCTCGACGGATCTCCCGTCTGCACGCTGAATGGCTGCGCATTTCCCATCCAGCCGATCCCGAAGCTCGGGTCCGGCAGCGCCTTCGCCTGCGGGACCTTCGCGCGTTGCGCGGCGACTGCGTGGGCTCCGGCGCGGATCGCCGGATTCTTCGCCAGCGCTTCCTGCACCGCCTCCTGCAGCGTTAATACCGTGTCAGCCGCATAAACATTGGCCGCGAAAAGTCCTGCAAACGCAAAAAGTCCCGCAAGTATGAAAACTGTTGTCCTGAAGACGACCCTTGTCCTGAACATGAAAATCTCTCTTCCGCTGAACGACCTTCAAGAATCTGTTTTTCAAGAATCTGTTTTGAAGGGGTGCGGCTTCAGCCGCGCCGTGACAAGCTCTTTATTTCTTGTCATTCCGAGCGGGCTTCAGCCCGCGAGGAATCTAGGCTTTAGAGAGAAAAAATCAGATCAGAAACGTGCAGAGCGCTGCCTGAGAAGGGGAAAGAACCTTGAGGGGTACTGCGTCTCGCAATTCGCTGTATACCGGCGCTATCGCCATTGCCTTCGTTGCAACCGGATTCACCATCGTCGGCGCACTGCTCGGCGTCTGTAACTTTGCCGCCGGTGCCGGCTTACCCGACGACAGGTTGCAGCACGATCCGCCCCCGGCGGCGGCCTCAATCGCCGGTACCGCCTGCTGCGTTGCCATCATCATCGCGCAGCAGCCGCGGGACATATTCCTGCAGTCCGTCCGGCCACTCGCCAGCCCCGCCGCCGGGATCGCCAGCAGCGCCATCGCCAGCACCACCGCCACCGCCACGAATTTGGAACCAACGCTCATGTTTGCTTCCCAGGGATAGTACGTCAGCGATGAACCCGTGCCTGTGACGGTGGTCACGTCCGCGAGTGACCGCTGAACTCGCGGTTGCGCCTGTCAGGCCGACGTCCGCCGGGAACCCCGGTTCCACGGCGGACGCACCGGTCATGGCCCCTGCAGGTCGCTTCAGAACAGGTGCACGGCTTTCTCGCCACGGATTTCCAATTGTGCCATTGTGCTGGCGGATTGGGGCAGCAGTTCGGTGCGAGCGACCACCGTATTCAGCGGTTCGCGCGTGCAATTCACTCGCGCCACGACCTGTTCCTGATAGGGCGACATGCCTTCAGGTACTGAATCGTTCTCGACGATCCGCGAGAACTCGACGTAATGTCCCGTGGACGTATCCATATGGCGGACCTCGTAAACCCCAGGCTGGAGGACACTACCGCCGAGTCTAATGGCAGCACGCAGTTTCACGTTGCCGGTCTTCCCGGCATGCTGGTGAAAAGCCGGCGTGGAGTCGAACTTGAAGGGCGCCGGAAGACGCTGGATGCCCGAATCCGTGTAATACACGTCTGAGTCGAACACAGAGTTTGTATCGGCTACCGGCTCGACGGACACCGAATTGGACGAGTGGTAGCCAGAGTCGTCGTACCACTCATCTTGCGCGAAGCTCAGCCCGGCAAGTGCCAGGATGAGGACAGCTAGAACGGGAAGGTAATAGCGGTTTTTCATTTTAGTGCACCTCTTCTCTTTATTGTTTTCACATCGTGTGCGATGCTCGTTTCTCCTAAGGGCACGCTGAATGCCAAGCATGCAAAAACGCGAACGGCTGGCGTTTTCATCGAGTTAAGAGTAGGCGCCGGATCGCAACCGTGCTCGCAGATTGGACGCTTTCGGGCCACGACTGGACGAGATGAGGCAGCGCACTCCACCTTCATGGCAGCAGCGAAGCCAATCCAGCAAATGGTTTAAGCAGGAATTTCCGTGCGGCAGGCTGCGTGCATAAGCAAGATCGAATCGGGCGCCAGAGAAAAACGGCCCGACATAGTAATGAAGGAGATTAGTTATGAAAAACAAAAAGTCCTTAGTCGCCCTCGTCGTCGTACTCTTGGCGCTCGGCAGCGTAGCCTACGCGCAATCTGACCAGCCCAAGGTGGGCAAGAAGGGACATCTCACGCTGAAACAGAAAACCAGGGTCGGAGATGCAGTTCTGCCGGCCGGCGATTATGTGGTGCGGCATCGCCGTACAGCAAGCGGGCACTTCTTGGAGTTCAAACAGGGGGTTTATCATTTCGACAACGACCAAGGCGAAGGCGGGCTCCTCCCACCTTATGAATCGAAAGTCGTGGCGAAGGTGCCTTGCGACATGCAGTCCCTGAGCGAACCGGTTGCAAAGACGGCTACAGAAATTTCCAAAGATACAGGTGCATATCCTTATAGCCTGAGGATCCGTGGAGAAACCGTTATGCACGTCTTCCACAGGGGGCAGGAGGCATCTGCATCGCAGAAACGGATCGAGTGCGGCTGCGAGAGTGTCCCGCTTTTAGTTGGAGGTTGAAGAGCGGCGCTCGGGATCATGTTACGCGACCTCCTGCTTAGTCGCAGCTTTTTCTGTTTCTCCTCTTCCTAGGATTGCTCTCAGTTGCCAGATGTCCTTCCAGCCCA